>JAYTIO010000384.1:0-1530 GCA_043731805.1 Pedosphaera sp.
GTGCCCATCGCGGACGAGTCCACAGCGGAGCACGTCGCGAAGCAGGTGTCGGCGAAGTTCGCGAAGGGCGAGCAGTTCTCGCTCGGGCTGGAGGATGGCTTGTATGAGTCCGACTCGCCGAAGGACAAGGAGCTGAAGTCCGGCTACGTGGACAAGTATTTCCTCACGCCCTCGATGACGGATGCGTTCATGGCTTTCTACAACAACGTCGCGCGGCGTTTGCAAGCGGAGCACCCGACGAGCACGGCGAAGATTGGCTTCCTCGCCTACGCGAACATCACGCTCCCGCCGCAGCGCAACATCATCGCGGAGAAGCCGCTCGTGGCCTACCTCGCGCCCATTGACATTGACCCCATCCACGGCATGGACGACCCGAAGTCGCCGCCGCGCCAGGAGTATCGCGAGATGCTCTACCGCTGGGCGCAAGTGATGCAGGGCCGCGTGGTCATCTACGATTACGACCAGGGGATGCTCGTCTGGCGCGACTTGCCGAACCCCGCCATCGCGTCCATCCGGCAGGACATTAAACACTATCGCAAGGCTGGCATCCTCGGCGTCGCCACCGAGAGCCGCGGCGCGATGGCCACGACGTTCCTGAACCTGCATGTCCGCCTGCAACTCTGCTGGAACCCGGACGCGGACGTGGACAAGCTACTCGCGGAGTTTTACCCGAAGTTCTACGGCCCCGCTGCCATGCCGATGGCGGCTTACTGGACGGCGATTAACAAGGCTTGGGCGGACAGCATCGTGACGGAGCACGAGCATTTCGTCGCGCCCGCCATCTACACACCGGCGCTGGTGAAGGAGTTGTCGCAGCACCTGCTCGCGGCGGAGGCCATCATGAAGAATGTCTCGGGCAAGCTCGGCGAGCTGCCGCGTGATTGGAAGAAGTTCGAGGAGCGGATGAAGTTCACGCGCCTCAGCTTCGACCTGATTCAAGGCTACGCCGCTATGGTCACGGCTGCCGCGACGGAGACCGATTTCAAAGCCGCCGTCTCTGCTGGCGAACGCGCGCTGGCGACACGCCTGGAGCTGGCGAACATGAACCCGACTTTCACCACGCGGGTCGTCGGCGTGGTGCCGGAGACGGAGAAGACCGGCCCGGCGTGGTTTCCCGGCGAGGTGAAGCAATACCGCGACCTGCTCGCGCTCACTGACGGCACGAAGGGCCAACTCATCGCGAAGACGCCGTTGGAATGGGCCTTTCGCCGCGACGCCAACGACAGCGGCCTGCCGAGTGGCTGGGCGTATCACGAGCCGGACTTGAGCTGGTGGAAGAGCCAGCCGAGCAAGACCGGGACGGCCGTCCACCAGAACAACCCCGGCCATTGGGAGACGCTGCGCACCGACCTCTACGCGCAGGCCCAAGGCGTCATCACGCCGGATTTCCACAGCTACACCGGCCACGCGTGGTATCGCACCGAGCTCGACCTCAAGGCCGCCGACACGCAGGGGAAGGTTCACCTGATGTTCCCCGGCCTCTTCAACGAGTGCTGGCTCTACGTGAACGGCTCGCTCGTCGCCCACCGC
>JAYTIO010000385.1:0-3394 GCA_043731805.1 Pedosphaera sp.
AGCATCCCGGCGCTGTTCTTCTTCAAGGGCGGGCAGGTCGTCGGCCAAGTCGTCGGCGTGCGCTCCAAGAAGGACTTGAAGGCGCAGCTCGACCAAATCGTGTGATGCGCATGGGGAGGTAACATGGCCCTCCTCCTCACTCCGCGCGCCCTCGCCCAACGCGGCGAGTTCTACTACCAGCTCGCCTCGATGATCCGCGCGGGCCTGCCGCTCATCGGCGCGCTCCAGACCATCGAGAAGAGTCCGCCCGCCGCCTCCTATCGCAAGCCCGTCGCGCGGATGCTGGTCGAGTTGAAGGATGGCAACACCTTCACCGGCGCGCTCGCCACCATCGGCGACTGGCTGCCCATCTTCGATCAGGCGCTGCTCGAAGCCGGCGAAAAGTCCGGTCGCCTCGACGAGTGTTTCCGCCTCCTTGCCGGCTACTACGAAGAGCGCGCCAAGCTCGTCCGCGAGATCATCGGGCAGATGATTTACCCCTTCTGCATTGTCCACTTCGCCCTGCTCGTCTTCCCGGTGAGCCTGCTGGTCGCGGCGGTTTTGCAAGACCAGTGGACGGCACTCTTGGTGAACAAGCTGATTGCCTTTGGCATCCTTTACGGCAGCGGGTTGGCGCTTGTTCTGGGAGGCGGAGGTTCGCGCTCCCAGTGGTGGCGCGCGACGATGGAGCAACTCATGGGGTTGGTCCCCGTGCTCGGCTCGGCCCGCCGCAACCTCGCCCTCGCCCGCCTCACCGCCGCCCTCGAAGCCCTCTTCTCCGCCGGTGTCGGCATCGTGGACTCGTGGGAACTGGCCGCCCGCGCCAGCGGTTCGCCCGCGCTCGCCCGCGAGGTGATGAAGTGGCGGCCGCAAATCGAGACCGAGCAGTTGACGCCCGGCGAAATCCTCGCGAATAAAAACGTCTTCCCCGCGATGTTCACCAGCCTCTACCGCACCGGCGAAGTCAGCGGCCAACTCGACGACACGCTCAAGCGCCTGCACGAATACAGCCGCGTGGAAGGCCACCGGCAGATGCAGATGTTCACGCGCGGCCTGACCATCGGCATCATCCTGCTCATCATGATCGCCATCGGCGCGCAAGTGGTGATGTTCTGGGTCAGCTACTTCGACAACATCGGCAAAGTGCTGTCGCAGTAGCGCTGCCCCGTTGACTGGCCCCGCTTTTGCCTCACGCAAAGGCCGCGAAGGACGCAAAGGGGAAGCGGCCCATGCCCGCAAGTATTCTTCGCAGCCTTCCCTTTGCGTCCTTCGCGCCCTTTGCGTGAGGCGATCTTCATTTTCCCACTTTCCCGCTTTCTCACCTGCTCGCTTTCCCCCATCCTCCGCCCATGACCGTTGCCGAAATCCTCTCGGACGAGCGCCTCCGCCAGGACGAATTCCCCGTCTGCCGCAGCAAGGCCTACCTCGCCCACGCCGGTGTCGCGCCCCTCGCGCGCCGCGCCGCCGATGCCATCGGGCACTACGCCTTCCTGGCCGCGCAGGACGACCAGGAGACCTGGCTGCCCAAGCTCCACCGCGCCGCCCGCGAGTCCGCCACCAAGCTCCTCGTCGGCGCGCAGCCAGATGAAATCGCCTTCGTCGGCCCCACTTCACTCGCGTTGAGCATGGTCGCTGGCGGCCTCACCTTCCGTCGCACCGACAACATCGTCATCTACCACGACGACTTTCCCTCGAACGTCTATCCGTGGATGGCCCTCGCCGGGCAGGGTGTGAAAGTCCGCTACCTCAACACCCGCGAGCTGGGCCGCATCCGCCCCGTGGATGTGCTCGGGCAAGTGGACGAGAACACGCGGCTCGTCGCGCTCAGTTCCGCGCACTTCATTGCCGGCTGGCGCATTGACCTCGACGCCATCGGCAAGGCCCTGCGCGCGCGCGGCATTCTCTTCTGCGTGGACGCCATGCAAACCCTCGGTGCGTTTCCCGTCTCCGTGAAGCACGTGGATTTCCTCGCTGCGGACGGCCACAAATGGCTTCTCTCCCCCTGCGCCGCCGGCCTCTTCTACGTGCGCAAGGAAGCGCAGGACAAGCTCCGCCCCATCGCGCTCGGTTGGAACAACGTCCGCTGCCCCAACTACGCCGCGCAGGACGAACTCGCCTACCAGCCCGGCGCGCGCCGCTTCGAGGCCGGCATCCACAACGTCCTGGGCATCGCGGGCCTGAAGGCTTCGATGGACATGCTCGCCGAAGTCGGCGTGGGGAACATCGCTGCCGAACTGCTCCGCAAACGCGCGTTCCTCGTGCCCGCGTTGCAGGCGAAAGGCTGGACCGTCCTCAACGCCGCCGCCCCACCCGAGAACTGCGCCGGCATCATCAGCATCACGCGCGACGCCTCCGACCTGCCCGCCATCCAGCAACGCCTCACGGACGGCGGCGTGGTCACCTCCCTCCGCGCCGACCGCACGGGCAAGCAATACCTCCGGCTCTCCCCGCACTTCTACAACACAGACGCGGAGCTGGGCCGAGCGGTGGAACTGCTGTGAAGCACGAACGTGCTTGGGGGCTCCGGGTTTCGTGCTGGCCGCCGCAGTTCAAGCGCGTCCTGACGTAACTCATAACCCGTAATTCGTGACTGGTAACCCGTAATTCGTGACTAGTAACTCGTAATTCGTAACTCTTAATTCTTAACTCGCCTCCCCCATGACCCTCAAAGACACCGAGTTCGCCGACCTCCCCACGCCGAACGGCCCGATGCGCACCTACGTCTTCCGCCCCGCTGCGGAAGGGCGTTATCCCGGCATCCTGCTCTACTCGGAGATTTTTCAAGTCACCGGCCCCATCCGGCGCACCGCTGCGCTGCTCGCGGGCCACGGCTTCGTCGTGGCCGTGCCGGAGATTTACCATGAGTTCCTCCCTGCCGGCACCGTGCTGGCCTACGACCAGGCGGGCGCGGACAAAGGCAACGAATTGAAGACCGCCAAAGAGCTGGCCAGCTACGACGCCGACGCGCGCGCCGGGCTGGACTTCCTCCGCGCGCACCCGGCCTGCACCGGCAAGCTCGGCGTCATGGGCATCTGCATCGGCGGGCACCTGAGCTTCCGCGCGAGCATGAACCCCGGCGTGCTGGCCGGCGTGTGCTGCTACGCCACCGACATCCACAAACGCGGCCTCGCCAAGGGCAAGTGCGACAACACCCTCGACCGCGTCCCAGAACTCACCGCCGAGATGCTGATGATTTGGGGCCGCCAAGACCCGCACGTCCCCCGCGAAGGCCGCGCCCTCCTCCACCACGCGATGGCCGACGCGAACCTGAACTTCACCTGGCACGAGTTTAACGGCCAGCACGCCTTCCTCCGCGACGAAGGCCACCGCTACGACCCCGCGCTCGCCCTCACCTGCTACGGCCTCGCCCTCGAACTCTTCCAGCGCAAGCTCGGTGAAGGCGATTTGCCAGCGA
>JAYTIO010000386.1:0-9328 GCA_043731805.1 Pedosphaera sp.
GCGTTCGGCCTGGAGATTCTAAAAATCGTCCCTAACCGCGTCTCGACCGAGGTGGACGCGCGGCTGTCCTTCGACACCGTCGCGTCCGTCGCGAAGGCGCGGTCGCTCATTGCGCGTTACCAGAAGGCGGGCATTGCCAAGGAACGCGTCCTCATCAAGCTCGCCTCGACTTGGGAAGGCATTTGCGCCGCGAAGGAACTCAAACAGGACGGCATCGCGTGCAACCTCACGCTGCTCTTCAGCTTCGCCCAGGCCGTCGCGTGCGCCGAGGCGGGCGTGCAGCTCATCTCGCCGTTCGTGGGCCGCATCCTCGACTGGCACAAGAAGAGCGCCGGCAAAGACTTCGTCGGTGCGGAAGACCCTGGCGTGGTTTCCGTCACCGCGATTTACAACTACTACAAGCGCCACGGCCACCAGACGGAAGTTATGGGTGCGAGCTTCCGCAACGTCGGGGAAATCCTCGAACTCGCCGGCAGCGACCTGCTCACCATCAGCCCCGCGTTGCTGGAGGAGATGCAAAAGACCGCCGGCACCGTCACGCGCAAGCTCTGCCCCGACACCGCTGTGACGCTGGGCCGTGAGAAAATCCACCTCGATGAGAAGGCCTTCCGCTGGCAGCACAACGAGGACGCAATGGCGACCGAGAAGCTCTCCGAAGGCATCCGCCTCTTCGCCGTGGACACGGTCAAGCTGGAGAAGTGGGTCGCGGAGAAGCTGAAGTAGCCTGCGTCGGCTACTTGATCCCGTGGCTGACGCGCGGGCCGATGGTGTGCCCGCCGTCCACCACCATCGTGTGGCCGGTGACGAGGTCGGCGGCGATGAGCGCGAGGATGGCGGCGGCGATGTCCTCGGGCTGGCAGACCTTGCCGAGCACGGCGTGCTTGGCCTTCGCCTCCTTCGCGGACTCGAAGTCGTCGCCCAACCCTTTCCGCAGCCACTCGCCGTCAATGAAGCCGGGCGCGACCGCGTTGACGCGGATGCCCGGGCCGAGCGTGCGGGCCAGCGCGAGGGTGAGGTTGATGACCGCTGCCTTGGACGCGCAGTAAGGGATGCTGCTGCCCGCGCCGACGATGCCCGCGACGCTCGCGACGTTGATGATGACGCCGTCGCCATGCGCTTCGAGGTGCGGGCGCGCGGCGCGGGCGCACTGGAACGGGCCTTTCAAGTTCACACCCAAGATGCGGTTCCAGTCGTCGTCCGTCACCGCTTCAAGGTCGGGGAAGTTGATGAAGCGCGTGGTGCCGGCGTTGTTCACCAGCACGTCGAGCCGGCCAAACTCGTGGACGGCCGTGGCCACCATCGCGCGGCAAACCGCATCGTCCGCCACGCTGCCGGCGAAGCACACGGCCTGGCCGCCCAGCGCGCGGACCTCGGCGGCGGTGCGCTCGGCCTCGTCGCGCGAGGTGCTGTAGTTGATGAGCACGCGGCAGCCACGGCGGGCGAGTGCGAGCGCAGTGGCTCGGCCCACACCACGCGAGGAGCCGGTGACGACGGCGGCTTTGCCAGAGAGGTCCATGTGCGGAGGGTTGCGGAGTGGTTCGGCCTTGGAAAGGCGAATTGACGCTCCAGCGAGGCAGGGCTAGAAATCATGCGATGAGACTCCCCCAGTGGCCCTCTGCCAGCGCGCTGTTGCTGTTCACCGTTACTCATTCGTGGCTGGCGGCTGCTGCCGCCACGGAGGAGCGGTTGCAGGCCGTCAGCAGGGAGCTGCCCTTCATCAGTCTCGGCGACTTCCTTATGGACCGTGTGCCGACCGATTACAACGGGAGTGGAACCGTGGCCAAGGCATGGAAATCCTTGGCCGAGCTTCGTGCGCCCGAGTTGCTCACGTCGGAGTTGATCCGGTTGGGCGCTCATCAGGATCCAAATATGCGGGCTTTGGCGATCCTGGCGTTGGTAGCCAAGGAGCAGCCGGATTTCATCCCGGTGTGCCTCGAACTGGCGAACGACGTGGCCTTGACCAAGCCGCACCAGATGGAGCCGGGTGGGCGAATTCCAGGCGAGACGAACATCTATACCAGCCCCCTCACGGTGGGTGGCATTGCCCGGAAGGCGTTGTCCTTGGTAGGTTTCCCCGGGGCCAATAATGACGATGTGTCCCGACCGCTCACCGCCCCTGGCTGGTGGGAGGCACGCCAAGGCAACCCCGACTGGCTGGGCTGGCATTCGTTTCTGGCACGGCGGGCGACCCAGGGGACGTCACCGGCACCTCCTTCATCCACGTCGGCAGTGCAACGCCACCGGAAGCTCATCGACGCGCTGCCACCCGTCACCCGCGCTTGGCTGTTGCTCTACCTCTCGGAGGAATGGCCCTGGATGGGAGCGGCGTCTTTCGACTACGCCACAGAGGCAGAATTGCTTGCTGCCGCGAAAACGCTTGGCTCAGACGCTTTGCTTGAGTTTCTCAAGACCGGAGTGCGGACGAGATTGAAAGACCCGAGTTTGGATGACCGTCGGGGCAGCGCCTTCATCCAGGGCCACGCCAAGCAGTTGTTCACTCCGGCGCACGCCCCAGCACTGATGCAGAACAAGCTTTACCTCGCCGCCGCCGATGCCGATCCGCGCCTAATTCGAGAAGTCGTCGCGGCGGTGATGAAATCGAAGCGCAGTTTCTCGGACTCATGGGGCGTGGCTCGGGCCATGGCGGCGCTGGCTGATTTGGGCGATGCCACGGATCGGGCTACGGCAGCCAAGTGGTTTTATGACGAACCGAATTCCGACACCGGCACGACCGCTCAGACCGCGTTCATCCAGGAGTTGGAACGCCGCCGCCCGCAGGAGTGGCGGGACACCGTGAAGCAAATCATTGCGCATCCGGCCTTCGATCAGCTTCGCCCGTTGGACGTGACCTACTTGGCGATTGCCGTCGGCCGGCTCGGCGGTGAACACGCCATTGGCGACGGTCGGCAATACGCGCGCGGGACTGAGGAACTGGTCCGCCAGCGTCTGCGCGAACAGTTCAAAATCCCGCACGTCGCCGATCAGGAGCTGCCGGTCCCGGCCAAGCTCGCGGAAAAGCCCGAATGGTCCGTCCCGCTCGGCTCCCTCCTTGGGCACCAACTCGCTCTCAGCGCGGATGGGAAGTTTCTGGCCGTCGGCCTCGAGGAGGGACGAGACGGCACTGGGTTCCGCGTGTTTGCCACTGCGGACGGAAGGGAGCTGTTTCGGACAAACTACCCCGGCATGTCCACGCGCGTGGTTTTTACTGGGCCGGATTCTCGGCTGATCGCGGCCAGCCTGCACAGCAAAGAGCTGTGGCTTTGGTCCGCCCAAGACGGCCTGAGCACCAAGCTCTCACTGCCAGCGTCCGACTCCTACCGTGCCGTGGTGGATGGCGCGCACATGGTGGTCATCAACTCGTCCACCATTTCATGGCTGGAGTTCCCCGCTTTCAAGCTGCTGTGGAAATATCCGGTGCGAAACCGCTTTCCATCCCATCTTGCCACCTCTCCTGATGCCTGCTGGATCGTTGCCGGAGACGGCTTCGTGCCAGGACTGGTGCTGCTGGATGCCCAGCGCGGTGAGCGGCAAGGCGCGCTGATCGGCCACTCTGCCAATTCGCGGAAACTCGCCTTCTCGCCGGACTCCCAACTGGTGGCCTCGGTGGGCGATGACAACCGGCTGCTGGTTTGGAACGTGGCGACGCAGGCCGTCGTGCTGCGCCGACTTGGACGCCAGCCGCCGCGTCTGGCTGCTCCGAACAAGGTCGCCCCCGGGATGGCGATGGTTTTGTCCGAAGCGGCCACCACATTCGGCCCCATCGCCTTCACGGCGGATTCCCGTTCGGTCATGGTCTGCCCAGAGCAAGGCATCCTTGGCGTGTATGCGGTGGCGGGAGGAAAACCGTTGATGGGCTTCAAGCTGGCTGGCCATCGCACCGATGACGTTGCTGGCTCCGCTGACGGCCAGTTCCTTTATACGTTGATCCGCACCCCCAGCCCGGCTGCTGCTGGAGCGGCGTGGTTTGATCCTCCTCGCTGGAGCAGCCGAGTTGAACGTTGGCGGCTGCGTTGACCGCCCGTTGGCGTAGTTGCTGCCGCGAGCGCAGCCCGCAACCCGGGCCGGGCACGGCTTCCGCCGGGTTGTCACGGCGCGGGTGAAGCCCTACTGTCTCGACCATGTCAGGCACACAGCACGAGATGATCACCGCTTCCGCCCGCCCGCAGTTCACCCGTCGCTCCTTCCTCCGGGCCGCCGGCGTCGCGCTCGCGCTGCCGGCGCTGGAGTCGGTCACGCCGTTTGCCCGCGCGGCAGCAGGCGGGCCTGTGCGGCGACTCGTGGCGTGCTGCACCACGCTGGGCATCCACGGGGAGAACCTGTTTCCGACGGAGGCTGGCCGGGACTTCGCGCTGACGCCGTATCTCGAGCCGCTCAAGGAATTGCGCGGTGACCTGACGGTGTTCAGCGGCGTGTCGCATCCCGAGGTGGACGGCGGGCATTCGAGCGAGGCGAGCTTTCTAAGCGCCGCGCCGCATCCGGGCGCGAGCAGCTTCCGCAACACCATTTCCCTCGACCAGTTCGTGCTGGAGAAGCTCCCGCCGGCGACGCGCTTCAGCAGTCTCGTGCTGAACACGGGTCAGGGCGGCACGGGCCTGTCCGTCTCGCGCAGCGGCGTGAAGGTGCCGGCGGACTACCGGCCCAGCGAGGTCTTCAAGAAGCTCTTCGTCAACGGCACGGCCAAGGAAGTCGCGCAGCAGAGCGACCGCCTGCGCGACGGCCAGAGCATCATGGACACCGTGGCGGGCGACGCGAAGCGGCTCTCGGCCCGCGTCACGGCGCGCGACCGCGAGAAGCTCGACGAGTATTTCACGACCGTCCGCGAAGTGGAGCAGCGGCTGAAGCTCGCGGAGGAATGGGCGCAAAAGCCCAAGCCGTCGGTGAACGTCCCGCCGCCGACCGATGTGCAGAACGCCGCCGACTTCGTGGCCCGCACGCGGCTGATGTTCGACCTCGCGCATCTCGCCCTTCAAACCGACTCGACCCGCGTCATCACGGTGATGATCTCCGGCCACAACAGCGTGCCGCCCATCCCGGGCATCACGCAGGACTGGCACAACCTCTCCCACCACGGCAAAGACCCCGAGAAGCTCGCGCAGCTCCGCGTCATCGAGTTGGAGCAGATGAAGCTGCTGGCCGGCTTTCTCGCGAAGCTGGAGTCCTCGAAGGAAGCCGGCGCGGACCTGCTGGCGAACACGGCCGTCCTCTACGGCTCGAATCTCGGCAACGCGTCGAGCCACGACACGCGGAACCTGCCACTGCTGCTGGCCGGGGGCGGCTTCAAGCACGGGCAACACCTCGCCTTCGACACGAAGCAGAACTACCCGTTACCCAACCTCTACGTCTCGCTGCTGCAACGGCTCGGCATCGAGATCGGCAAGTTCGCCACGAGCACCGGGACGATGCGCGGGCTGGAGCTGGCCTGAGCTGGAGCCATCGCGTGCCGCACCTTCTGCTCACGGAACCGGGAGACGAGCCGTTCCTCGACGCTGAGTTGTGCCGGGCGTTTCCCGACGCGGCGCACGTCATGCTCGCGACTGGGCTGGTCCAGACGGACGCGGTGATTCAGCCCGCCGCCGTGCCCACGCTGGCGTTCGTGCGGCAGATACTTCCCGACGCCGAGGCCGTGAGCGCTGTCTCGATCCGCGAGTGGAGCGAGCGGGTGTTCGCCGCCGTCATCACGCGCGTGCCGGAAGGCCAGCCGTGGCGGCTGCACCTCGCGCCGCACTACGGGGCCGCAGGCGCGGGGGAGAACCGCGCGCAGTTCATCCGCGAGGCGTTCCAGGAGTTGCTGCGCAAGAAGCGGCGGCACTTGCTGCGTGCGCTGGAGGAAGTTGATTCCCCCTTTAGCGAGCGCACCACCCTCGTGCAACTGCTGCTGACGGCTCCTGACGCGGGCTGGCTCTCCGTCGCTACCGCGCCGCGGCCGTGGCAACTGCGGCGCTGCGTCTGGCCTTTCGCGAAAGGCGAGCTGCCCGTGGCGAGCGACAAAGCCGCGCCCAGCCGCGCGTTCACCAAGCTCGTCGAGGCGGAGCAACGGCTCGGCCGGCGCATCGCGGCGGGCGAGACGTGCGTGGACCTCGGCGCGTGCCCGGGGAGCTGGAGTTACGTCGCGCTGAACCGGGGCGCCCGCGTCGTTGCCGTGGACCGCTCGCCGCTGCGCGAGGACTTGATGGCGAACCCGCGCCTGACTTTCCACCAAGGCGACGCGTTCAAGTTCACGCCGGACGCGCTCGTGGACTGGCTGTTGTGCGATGTCATCGCCGCGCCAGAGCGGAGCGTGGAGCTGGTGCTCGACTGGGTGCGGCAGCGGCGGTGCCGGCGCTTCGTGGTGACCATCAAGTTCAAAGGCCACGGCGACTACGCCCAACTGGAGCCGCTGAAACACGTCTTGCCGCCGCTGTGCGAGGAGTTTTTCCTGACCCGGCTGTGCGCCAACAAGAACGAGGCCTGCGTTGCCGGAATCGTGGCCGTCTGAAAGAGTGGGCGGACGCTACAGATGCAATACACCTACGCAGAACTCGCCAAGATGATTGACCACTCGCTCCTGCATCCGACGATGACGGACCAGGAGCTGGACGATGGCTGCCAGCTCGCCGCCAAGTATCAGGTCGCCTCCGTGTGCATCAAACCTTACGCCGTGAAGCGCGCGGCGGCGTTGCTCCAGGGCAGTGGCGTGCGGGTCGGCGCGGTCATCGGATTTCCCCACGGCAACTCCAACACCGAGTCGAAGCGCTACGAAACTGAGCTGGCCTGTCGCGACGGCGCGGCGGAGATCGACATGGTCATCAACCTCGGCAAGGCGCTCTCCGGCGACTGGGATTACGTCGCCACCGACGTGCGCGCCGTGTGCGAGGAAGCCCACCGCCATGGCGCGCAGGTGAAGGTCATCTTCGAGAACGACTACCTCACCAAAGGCGGCGCGGGCCTGGACAGCGATGCCTTCAAGAAGCGGCTCTGCCAACTCTGCGAGCAGGCCGGCGCGGACTGGGTGAAGACCAGTTCCGGCTACGGCTTCGTGAAGCAGCCCGACGACAGCTACAACTACAAGGGCGCAACGGAGCACGACCTCGCGCTCATGCGCGCGAGCGTGTCCGCGAAGGTGCAGGTCAAGGCCGCCGGCGGGGTGCGTGACCTCGACGGCCTGATCAAAGTGCGCGACCTCGGCGGCTCGCGCTGCGGAGCCACCGCCACGGCGGCGATGCTGGACGAGTATTGCCGGCGGGCGGCGGCGGAACAGGCGGGGCAGGGGACGGCGGGCGGCGGCGGGGCCATCGGTGCCGGCGGGTATTGACTCGAGCAACTCAACGGCATGAAGCCCGCCGCCTTGTTCCGTCATTGCCCGCAGTGCGGCGCTCTTCCGCCTACCGCCGGGCGCGCGCCGTTTCACTGCGCGGCGTGCGGGTTCCTCTTCTACTTCAATCCCGCCATCGCCGTCGGGGCCGTGCTGCTCGCGCCGGATGACACGCTCCTGCTCATCCGCCGCGCGAAGGATCCGCACCGGGGGAAACTCAGCGTGCCCGGCGGCTTCGTGGATGCGGGCGAGGTGGCGGAGGATGCGTTGCGCCGGGAGATCCGCGAGGAGGTGGGCTTGGAGGTGGAGCGGCTCGATTACTTCTGCTCGCTGCCCAACACGTATCACTATCGCGGCGTGACCTATCAGGTGCTGGACTTCTTCTTCCTCGGGCGCGTGAACGCGAAGGCCGCCCAGGCCGACCCCGGCGAGGTCACGGAAGTTTGCTGGCTGCCCCGGGGCGAAATTGTGCTGGAGGAAATCGCCTTCGATTCCGTGCGGGAGATGTTGCGGCGGTTTCTGTCTTCGCCGGTGAAGTGAGGCAGTCGCAGCGTCCGGCAAAGGGCTTGACCGGTTTTTGCCCACGCCTAAAGTCCGCCCAATTTGTTTGCTACTGGATGAAAGCAATTCTCGCCCTCGAAGATGGTTCAGTGTTCCACGGCACGGGTTTTGGCGCGCAAGCGTCGGCCTGTGGCGAGGTGTGTTTCAACACCTCCATGACCGGCTACCAGGAGATTCTCACCGACCCGTCCTACAAGGGCCAAATCGTGACGATGACCTACCCGCTCATCGGCAACTACGGCGTCAACGCGCAGGACGTCGAGTCGTGGCGGCCGCACGCGTCGGGCTTCGTCATCCGCGAGCTGTCGCCGGTCGTCAGCAACTGGCGCGCGGATTGGTCGCTCGGCGACTACCTTCAGCAGAACGGCATTCCCGGCATCCAGGGCATCGACACCCGCGCGCTGACGAAGAAGCTCCGCGTGCGTGGTGCGTTGAACGGCTTTCTCTCGACTGAGCCGGGCATGACCGAAGCCGAGGCGGTGCAGCGCGCGAAGGAGTTTGTTTTCGTCGGTGTGGACTACGTGAAGGAAGTCACGCACAAGGAAGCCTTCGCGTGGGATCCCGAGGACAAGCAGAGCGCGGAGTTCGATGTCGTGCGCGGCAGTGCGCAGGTGGACGCGCGCAACTTCCGCAAGCCGCTCCCGCCGGCGGACATTCCCATCGTCGCGTTCGACTTCGGGATGAAATACAACATCGCGCGAAACCTGCGGCAGACGGGCTTCCGCGTGCAGGTCGTCCCCGCGACCACCAGCGCCGCTGACGCGCTCAAGCACAAGCCCGCCGGCATCTTCCTGAGCAACGGCCCCGGCGACCCGGCGGCGCTCGACTACATCGTGCGCGAGGTGAAGACGCTCATGGACACGGGCATTCCCATCTTCGGCATCTGCCTCGGCAACCAGCTCCTCGGGCAGGCGTTCGGGGGAAAAACCTTCAAGCTCAAGTTCGGCCATCGCGGCGGCAACCAGCCGGTGAAAGACCTTGAGTCGGGCCGCGTGGAAATCACCTCGCAGAACCACGGCTTCGCGGTGGACCCGGCGTCGCTGCCGTCCGATGTGGCGGTGAACCGCATCAACCTGAACGACCAGACGGTCGAGGGCATGCGGCACAAGTCGAAGCCCATCTTCAGCGTGCAGTATCACCCCGAAGCCTCGCCCGGCCCGCACGACTCGAACCCGCTCTTCGCCGAGTTCCGTCGGATGATTGAGAAGAAGTAGGAGACGACGTGAGGAGTCTCTGATTTTCTGCCCGCGGATAACGCAGATGACGCGGATGGAAATCCAAGTGCGTCTTTATCCGCGTCAGCTGCGTTATCCGCGGGCAACTCAAAATGTCTTCGCCCTTTCACAAAGAACTCCACGCGCTCATCACCCAGCCCGGCCCCGCCGCGCTCGGCCCCGAGCCGCGCCCCGGCACGCTCACGCAAGCCGACTTGAACCGCGCGCTCGACGAGTTGTTCCGTCGCCACGGCTCGCCCGC
>JAYTIO010000387.1:0-8376 GCA_043731805.1 Pedosphaera sp.
CATGCTCGTCAACCCCACGAACATCGAGGTGGACCACCTGGGCCGCATCTGGATTTGCGAGGTCGTGAACTACCGCGGCCGCAACGGCAGCCGCCCCGAGGGCGACCGCATCATCGTCCTCGAAGACACCGATGGCGACGGCAAGGCCGACAAGCAAACCGTCTTCTACCAGGGCCGCGACATTGATTCCGCGCTCGGCATCTGCGTGCTTCCCAGCCTCGACGGCAAGTCCACCCGGGTCATCGTTTCCTGCGCGCCGAACGTCTTCATCTTCACCGACACCGACGGCGACTTGAAGTCCGACAAGAAGGAGTTGCTCTTCACCAAGGTCGGCCAGCCGCAGCACGACCATTCCACCCACGCCTTCATCTTCGGCCCCGACGGCAAGCTCTACTGGAACTACGGCAACTCCGGCAAAGGCATCTCCGACAAGGACGGCAACCCCATCGTGGACCTCGCCGGCAATACCGTGAACGACGGCGGCAAACCCTACCGCCAGGGCATGGCTTTCCGCTGCAACCCCGACGGCTCGCAGCTCGAAGTCCTCGGCCACAACTTCCGCAACAACTACGAAGTCACCGTGGACTCCTTCGGCACGCTCTGGCAGTCCGACAACGACGACGACGGCAACAAATCCGTCCGCATCAACTACGTCATGGAGTTCGGCAACTACGGCTACGTGGATGAACTGACCGGCGCGGGCTGGAGCACCGCTTGGAAGAAAGCCAACGAGAAGACCAAGCTCTCCGACGACGAGAAACCCCGCTACCACTGGCACCTCGACGACCCCGGCGTGATGCCCACGATGCTCGTCACCGGTGCCGGTTCGCCCACGGGCATCGCGGTCTATGAAGGCGACTTGCTCCCCGCGCCCTTCCGCGGCCAGGTCATCCACTGCGACGCCGGGCCGAACATCGTTCGCGCCTACCCCGTGAAGACCGCTGGTGCCGGCTACACCGCGAGCATCGAACCCATTCTCACCGGCACGCGCGACAAATGGTTCCGCCCCTCCGACGTGTGCGTCGCACCCGACGGCTCGCTCATGGTGGCGGACTGGTATGACCCCGGCGTCGGCGGCCACGCGATGGGCGACCTCACGCGCGGGCGCATCTTCCGCGTGACCGTGCCCGGCGCGGAGAAATACACCGTGCCCAAGCTCGACCTCACCACCCCCGCCGGCGCCGTGGCCGCGCTGAAAAGCCCGAACCTGACCGCGCGTTACCTCGGCTACACCGCGCTCAAAGCCGCTGGCACGAAGGGCGAAGCCGAGTTGGTGAAACTCTTCAAGAGCGACAACGCCCGGCATCGCGCCCGCGCCCTCTGGCTGCTCGCGCAACTGCCCACCGGCAAGACCCACCTTGCTGCCGCGCTGAAGGACACGGACGCTGACATCCGCATCACCGCCCTGCGCGCCGCCCGCCGCTACGACCTCGACGCCCACGCCGCCACGGTGCAGCTCATCAGCGACAGCTCCCCCGCCGTCCGCCGCGAGTGCGCCATCGCCCTGCGCCACAGCAAGGCCAGCGAAGCCCCCGCGCTCTGGACCAAGCTCGCGCAAGCCTACGACGGCCAGGACCGCTGGTATCTCGAAGCCCTCGGCCTCGCCGCCGACCGCAATGAAGCTGCGACCTTCGCCGCGTGGCAGACCGCCACCGGCTTTCACTGGAATACCCCCGCCGGTCGCGACATCGTCTGGCGCAGCCGCACCCCCGCCGCCGCGCCGCTGCTGGCCAAGCTCATCCTCGATGCGAAGACCACCGCCCCCGACAAGGCCCGCTTCCTCCGCGCCCTGGACTTCATCCCCAAGTGCAAAGAGAAGGACGCCGCCCTCGCCGCCCTCGCCCTCGGCGCGCTGTAATCACATTTCGTGGTGAGGTTCTGCGGAATGGCTGGGGCTGCGGCTCACTCCAGCCTCCCGAACCTGATGCGCTCCTTGCGGCTCGGGTCAGAGTCGCCCTGCGTCACGCTGAGGTAGATGGTTCCCGCGTGCTCGCGGAAGGTCGGATACTGAAACGACTTCACGGTCTCGAAGCGATACTTGCGTTCCCAGTTCGCGCCGTCGCCCGAGACCTCGAGATTGAAGACCGAGCGGCTCACCCCCGCGATACGCGTGCGCTCCTGCCAGCCGAGATAATAAACCTCACGGAAGCGGTCGAAGGGCGGGCGCGACGCAGCGGCGGAACAGTCAACAAGCAAACCGAGTAAACCGAGCGCGTGAAAACCAATTCCGAGGACAGTCAGGAGGGCGAGGCGGCAGTCAGGGCGCATAGGCGGGGCGACTCTAGGGCATCCCAGCCCCGGGGCCACGTCAGCCTCGTGCATCCCGGTGGAGGCGGGGCCAAGGCCTGCTGGCCTGCCTGGCCCGCTCCACGCCCTCGCCTCGGGGGTTGTAGCCTCGCGCGTGACCCGCTAGCGTCCGCGCTCTATTGAAATGAAGAAGCCCTCGCTGCTGGTGATTTTTCTGACCGTGTTCCTGGACCTCGTCGGGTTCGGCATCGTGCTGCCGCTGCTGCCGGTCTATAGCGAAACCTTTGGCGCGAGCGGGCTGCTCGTCGGTGTCATCATGGCGTCGTTCTCCGCCATGCAGTTCCTCTTCGCGCCGCTGTGGGGCCGGTGGTCGGACAAGGTCGGTCGCCGCCCCGTCCTGCTCATCAGCAATTTCGGCTCGGCGGTCTCCTACGCGCTCTTCGCCGTCGCCTCCGGGATGCAGGGCGACCCCGCGCTCTGGATGCTCCTGGCCTCGCGCGTCTTCGCCGGCATCTGCGGCGCGAACATCTCCGTGGCCCAGGCCTACATCGCGGACATCACGCCGCCGGAAGACCGCTCGAAACGCATGGGCCTCATCGGCATGGCGTTCGGCCTGGGCTTCATTCTCGGCCCGGCGTTGAGCGGTCTGAGTCTCGCGGGGTTCAATGTGTTCGGGCTGAAGTTTGATGGCTTCGGCAACACCGGCCCGGGCTGGGTCGCCGCCGCGATGTGCTTCGGCAACTTCCTACTCACGCTCGCCATCCTGCCGGAGAGCCGCCAGCCCGGCTCCGAACACGCGCCGGATCGTCCGCGCCTGTCGTTGTGGTCCCACACGCTCGCGCGCCCGCAGGTCGGGCTGCTGGTGTGGCTGTTCTTCCTCGCGACCTTCGCCTTCTCCTGCTTCGAGACCACGCTCGGCCTGCTGGTCATTGACAGCTTCAAGCTGGACCTCCACAAGCCCGACGACGCGAAGATCATCGGCTACCTCTTCGCCTACTGCGGTCTCGTCGGCGCGTGCGTGCAGGGCGGCGGCATCGGGCGCGCGGTGAAGAAGCTGGGCGAGCCCAAGCTCATCGCGGTGAGCCTGCTCTTCACGGCGGCGAGCCTGGCGCCGCTGCCGTTCGTGCGAAGCTGGGGCGCGCTGCTGGGCGTGCTGGCGCTGCTGGCCATTGGGTCAAGCCTCGCTCGTGCGCCCATCTTCGGACTCATCTCCATCCTGACCCCGGCCAACGAGCAGGGCGCGACCATCGGCGTGGCTCAGAGCTTCGGCAGTCTCGCCCGCATCGCGGGGCCGATCTTTGCCGGCTCGCTCTTCCACCTGCATCCGTCGTGGCCGTATCTGGCCTGCGCCGGGGTGTCACTGGCGGCTGGTCTGCTGGCGTGGGGAAAACTGCATCACGCAGTCGCCAAGCCGCAGTAATCCGCTACGGCAGCCGCTCTCCGCGCGCTGCTTCCAGCAGCCGATACCACTCTTCGCGCGATAGCTCGACGCGCGCTGCGTTCGCTCCCTCGCGGATGCGTTCCGGCTTCGTCGAGCCGACGATGGGCACGATGCCCGCCGGGTGTTTCAGCAACCACGCCAAGCCCACGGTGCCGCGCGTGCTGCCGCGCACGCGGGCCAGCGCGTCCAGCTCCAGCACGATGCGCTCGACGCGGTAGCTCTCCTGCGACGGCAGCAAGCGCCGCGCGCCGTCCGCCAGCAGGCCGCCCGCGAGCGGACTCCACGCCATCGGCGTGAGGCGCTCGGCGAGACATTGGTCGAGCGTGCCGTCGGCGAAGGTGCTGAGATTTGCGAGGCTGATTTCCACCTGGTTCACGAGGAGCGGGAAGGCCAGCGCGCGTTGCAGCGCCGTGAGCTGCGACGGCCGGAAGTTGCTCACGCCGAACTCGCGCACCTTGCCCTGCTGTCGGAGCTGGTTGAAGGCAACGCCGACTTCGTCCGGGTTCATCAACCAGTCGGGCCGGTGAAGTTGATAGAGGTCAATCGTTTCGATGCCCAGTCGCCGCAGGGATTGCTCGCAGCTCCACACGATGTGCGCGGCGGAGAAGTCGTAGCGCACTGGCGCTTCCGGCAGCGGGTCGCCGGCCTGCCGGATGCCGCACTTCGTCGCGATGAACACGCGCTCGCGCAGCCCGGCGACCTCGCGCAGCACGTCGCCGAAGGCCTTCTCCGCGCGCCCGCCGCAGTAGATGTCCGCGTGGTCGAAGAGCGTGTAGCCCGCCTCCAGCGCCGCGAGGATGGCCGCGCGCCCGACGGTGCGCCCGAGCTCGTCCGTGTCCGCGATGCGCCAGCAGCCGTAGGCCAGGCGGCTGACGCGGAGGGAACTTTTGCCGAGGAGAATGGTGTTCATGATGACGGACTGCGGCGCAGCGTAAGCACGGCCCAACCGAGCGGGAAGGGAAAAGGCAGGCGCGCTCCACTGCATTTCGGCGGTGTCTTTTGCGCTGGTCCGTGGCTCAATCTGCCTCGCATGAATTACGCTGCCACCGACTTGGAAACCCTGCCGCAGGTCGTTTGGAGCGACTTGGAACGCGCCGTCGCCGACCCCGCCAACCCTTTCCGCACGCCGGTGCTGGGCACCACCAACCTCTTCGAGTGCGCCCTGCGCGTCGTCGTGCTGCGCCACGCGGACGGGGCCAAGCGCCAGCTCGCCTGCTACTCGGACGCCCGCGCCCAAAAGGTCCACCAGCTCAAGCTCTGCGAGCAGGCGCACTGGCTTTTCTACGACCCGACCCGTCGCCTCCAGCTCCGCATCAGCGCGCACACGATGGTCCACCAAAACGACGCCATCGCCCGCGCCCACTGGCAGAAAGCCCCGCTCGCCCACCGGGCCAATTACTGCGCCAATCTCCCGCCCGGCACCGACCTCCACGCGCCCGGCGACGCCATCGCGCCCGCGCTCAAGTCCCCGAAGGTCACGGCCAAGGAGCTGGAGCCGGGCTTTGAGAATTTCGCTGTGCTCGTCTCCACCGTGGACCAAATCGAATGGCTGCAACTCGGCGTCGAAGGCCACGTCCGCGCCGTGCTGAACTGGACGGTCGTGAAGTGGAGCGGGTTGTGGTTGGTGCCGTGAGGGGGAAAAGTGATTAGTGATTAGTGGCGAAAGCTTGAGCGCTGGAGGCCGACGCGCTGCCAACTAATCACCAATTACTAATCACTTTCCCCCGCCCCTCCGTGCCACCTACGCTCGCCATATGTTCCGTCCCTGCATTGACCTGCACGAAGGCAAGGTAAAGCAAATCGTCGGCGGCTCGCTGCAAGACAGTGGAGCCGGGCTGCGCACCAACTTCGTCAGTGAACGGCCTGCGTCGTGGTTTGCGGAACTCTACCAGCGCGACGGCTTGACTGGCGGTCACGTCATTCAGCTTGGCGCGGGCAACGAGGCCGCAGCCAAGTCAGCGCTCGCGGCCTTCCCTGGTGGCTTGCACCTCGGCGGCGGCGTGAACCTCGGCAACGCGCGCGGCTGGCTGGACGCCGGAGCCTCGCACGTCATCGTCACTTCCTGGGTCTTCCGCGACGGCCAGCTCGACTTCGACCGCGTGCGTGCGCTCGTGGCGGCGATTGGCAAGGAGCGGCTCGTGCTCGACCTGAGTTGTCGGCTGCGCGACGGCGAGTATTGGGTGGTGACCGACCGCTGGCAGAAGTTCACTGAGTTCAAGGTGAACGAAGACGCGCTGGCCCGGCTCGCCGTGTATTGCGCGGAGTTCCTCGTTCACGCCGTGGATGTGGAAGGACTGTGTCAGGGCGTGGACCTAGCGCTCGTGGAGCATCTCGCGCGGTGGTCGCCCATCCCGGCGACTTACGCGGGCGGTGCGCGGTCGCTGGCGGAATTGGAGGAAGTGACGTGGGCCAGCCGGGGCCGCGTGCACCTGACCATCGGCTCGGCACTGGACATCTTCGGCGGCACCGGCGTGCGCTACGCGGATGCGGTGACGTTCAACCGGCGGCAGATTTGAGACGGGCTTACCTCACGCAACGGGCGCATGCGCGCCCTGCCCCCGTCCGCAGCAGCCACGAGCGGAGTGAACCCTTTAGAAGTTCCGATGGCGCTTTGCGCGCGAAGCCGCTGGAGCCGGGCCGGCTCGCGCTCTAGGGCAGATGCGCCCCGGCCTGACCGTGGCGATACCTCCACCACGAACCTTTTGACGCAGCGCGTGCGATTCCGCAGTCTCCCGGGAACATGCGAACCCGACTTTTCACCGGCCTGGCCATGCTGGCATGGGCGGCGTCCGCCAGCGCGCAGACGCCGGCGATCACGCCCGGACTGCGCGTCATCACGCTGGCCGAGTGTCTGCGGCTGGCGCTGGAGAAGAACCTCGACATCCAAATCCGCCGGCTCCAGCCGAGCATCGACCTCTACAACCTCGACGCGACGCGCGGCTATTACGACCTGGCGTTGAACCTGAACGCCTCGCACCGCTTCAACGCCTCGCCCGGCTCGCCGGATCCCAACAGCGCGCTGTTCAATAAGAGCAGCGACAGTTTCACCGAGAGTTACGGCCCCAGCCTGACCCAGCAGCTCGGCACCGGCGGTCGCGTCACGCTCAACGGCGACCTCATCCGCCGCAGCGGTTCGTCCTTCACGAGTTTCAACTATGCGTCCGACGCGGGCCTGAGCCTCACGCAGCCGCTGCTGAAGAACGCGTGGATTGACGCCACCCGCCAGACGATTCTGGTGAACAAGCGCACGCTCAAGATTGACGAGCTGGCGCTGCGGAACCAGGTGATGACCACGGTCAACAGCGTGGAGCAGGCGTATTACGAATTGACCTTTGCACGCGACAACGTGCGGGTGCAGGAGGCGTCGCTGGGGCTGGCCGAGAAGCTCGCCGCTGACAACAAACGGCGGGTCGAGGTCGGCGCGCTGGCCCCGCTGGACGAGAAGCAGTCGGAGTCGCAGGTCGCGGCGCGGCGCTCGGATTTGCTCTCGGCCAAACGCGACCTAGAGATTCAAGTCAACAACCTCAAGAACCTGATCGGCGACGACTTCGGCGCGTGGGCTACCACCGCGCTGGAGCCGGCGGATAAGCTGCTGGCTGTGGCGCAACCGCTCAACGTGCAGGACAGTTGGCGGCACAGCCTGGCGCTGCGCCCCGACCTCCAACAGGCGCGCGAGCAGATCGAGCGGCAGAACATCGTCCTGCGCTACAACTACAATCAGCTCTTCCCCTCGCTCGACCTCACGCTGACTTACGGCCACAACGGCCTCGGCCAGACGCTGCCCGCCGGTCTCAATGGGATTCAGCGTGGCGACAACCAGTTTTACTCCTACGGCTTCGTGCTCAGTTTCCCGTTGAACAACACCACGGCAAAAAACAACTACAAGGCCGGCAAGCTCACGAAGGAAGTGCTGCTGCTCCAGTTCAAACAGTTGGAGCAGGGCATCATTGTGGAGATCGACAACGCGGTGAAACAGGCGCTGACGGCTTACGAGAAAATTGAGGCCACGCGGCAGGCCCGCCTCTACGCCGAGGCCGCGCTCGACGCCGAGCAGAAGAAATTGGAGAACGGCAAGAGCACGAGTTTCTTCGTCCTCCAGCTCCAGCGTGACCTGACTGCCGCGCGCTCCGCAGAAATCCGTGCGCTGGCCGACTACAACAAGTCCCTCTCCACGCTGTCCAAGAGCGAGGGGACGACGCTGGAGAAGGCGAACATCGGGCTGGAGTTCAAGTAGGCCCGTCCGTGCCGGCGACTTGCAGTCGCCACCAGCACGGGTGCGCGGGCGAGGCGGCCCGCGCTCCCTCACTTCTTCTGAAACAGCTCGGCGGCCTTCTTGTGCCACGTCTCCGCCTCGACGAAGTTCTTCGGCACGCCGCGCCCGTTGAGATAAATATCGCCGAGTTTCAGGGCGGCGTCGGCATCCCCGCCGTTGGCAGCGGCCTTCAAGGCTTCGATGTCATTGGTCTTGGGGGCTCCGCCACCGGAGGGCGTTTCACAGCCGGCGAGGAACAACGCGCCGGAAGCGAGTGCGAGGAGGAGCGAGAGTTGAGCAATAGTCTTCTGAACGGTCTTCATGGCGGCGGACCCTAGCGAAGCGGCGGGGGCGTGGCAACGGCGCAGTTGCCGGACCGCACCTTCAATCCCAACCCGCCCTGCGCGAATGCAGCTTGCTGCGGCTGGGACAACCG
>JAYTIO010000388.1:0-6702 GCA_043731805.1 Pedosphaera sp.
CGCCGCCCTGGCCCTGTAGTGGAGACTTCGGGGCCTTCGCCCCCGAAAACCCCTGCAAATAGCCATCACCACCTCCCGAATCCGCCAAGTAGGGTTAAAGGAGGCGGCTCCGCCTGCTCGTAATCCTAATCTTAATCCGGATTCCGAAGTTGAGCCGCGAAAGGGCGCAAAGAGCCGAGACCGGCTGGGCTGGAACGAGGACTCTTTCTAGCCGGGCGGGATTAAGATTAAGACTAGGATTACGAGCAAGAGTCCGAGGGCATCAACTGCCAAAATCTGAGCTGCGCCCGCGCCGCCGCAGGGCTTCATGCAGCGGTCAGACACTCCTGCACGGCGGTCCGCAGCGTCTCCAGCGGGAAGGGCTTGGCCAGCGTCTTCAGCGCGCCGACCTGGTGGGCGATTCTCAGGTAAGTCTCCGGCACGTTGCGCCCGCCGCCGGAGATGGCGATCACCTTCACCCCCGGCTGGCGGCGGCGCAGGGCCATGATCAGCTCCACGCCCTCCATGTCCGGCATGAGCAGGTCGGTGATCACGAGGCTCACGGTTTGCGGGTCGTAGAGCTGGAGGGCTTGCTTGGCAGACCCGGCCAGCAGCACTTCGTAGCCGAACACAATCAGCGCCTTTTGCAGCAGCTCGGCGAACGGGACATCGTCATCCACGAGCAGGATCTTTTTCATAAGGTCTGGCCAGGGGCGCCCGCGTTTTGCAGGACGCGCTGCACGATTTCGCCCAAGGCCCGGAGATCGCTGGGCTTGGGCAGCAACGCGCGGAAGCCCAGTTCTTGCGCGGCCTCGGGGGTCAAGGTCGCGCTGTAGCCGGTGGTGAGGATGATCTTCAGCTCCGGCCGGAGCTCCAGCAGCTTCCAGGCGAAGGTCGTGCCGTTCATCACCGGCATGTTCAGGTCGGTGATGACGAGGTCAAACGCGTCTGGCTGCTCCCGGAAGAGGGCGAGCGCGTCCATGACCTTGGACCGCACGGTGACCCGGTAGCCGAGCCGTTTGAGGATATTCTCGCCCAGCTCGGCCAGGCTTTCCTCATCGTCCACGAAGAGGATGCGTTCCCCGTGGCCGATGGGCAGCGGCTCCACCCCGTCTGCTGCTTCGGGGACCTCGGCTTCGAAGACCGGGAAATACAGGTCGAACCTAGTGCCTGCGCCCGGCTGGCTGTGGACGGTGAGGCCGCCGTCGTGGCTCTTGATGATGCCATGCACCACGGACAACCCGAGGCCGGTGCCTTCGCCCAGCGCCTTCGTGGTGAAGAAGGGTTCGAAGATGCGCGCCAGCGTGGCCGGGCTCATGCCGCATCCGTTGTCCGCCACCCGCAGGCGCACATAGGCACCGCGGCGCAGGTCGGCATGGGCTTGCGCGAAGTCGTCGTCCACCTCCGTCTCGGCCAGCTCCACGGTCAGGACGCCGGAGTGGCCGTTCATGGCGTGCGCGGCGTTGGTGCAGAGGTTCATGACCACCTGGTGAATCTGGGAGGCGTCGGCCAGCACCGTCCGGGTCTTGGCCAGGTTGGGGCGGAACTCGATGGTCGCGGGCACCGTGGCGCGCAGCAGCTTGACCGCTTCGCGGACCACCACCTGCAATTGAATCGGCAGGCGGGCCTGATCCTGCCGGCGGCTGAAGGCGAGGATCTGCCGCACCAGGTCGGCGGCGCGCTGGCTGGCTGCCTTGATCGAGTCGAGGCAAGCCGTGGTGGCGGGGTCGAGCGGCGGGCCCATTTGGATGAGTTCGGTGTTGCCGAGGATGGCCGCCAGGATGTTGTTGAAATCATGCGCGATGCCGCCGGCGAGCTGGCCGATGGCCTCCATCTTCTGCGACTCGCGCAACTGCGCCTCCAGCCGCCGCTCCTGCGACACATCCCAGAAAATCCCCTGCACGCCCGACACGGTGCCCTGCGCGTCCCGCAACGGGGCCTTGACCACCTGCACGAACCGGGTCTTGCCGTCCGGGGTCTGTTGCTCCTCCACTTGGCTCAGGACGGCTCCGCTCTGGATCACCCGCTGGTCATCGGCGCGGTAGGCGGTGGCCTGGGCCGCCGGGAAGAAGTCGAAGTCGGTCCGGCCCACGACCTGGTCCAGCTCCCGGCCCAGCCACTGGCAGCAGGTGCGGTTGGCGAAGGTGAACCGGCCCGCGAGGTCCTTGCGGAAGAGGTTTTGCGGCAGCGTCTCCACCAGCGAGTGGTAGAGCCGCTCGGAATCCTTGAGCTGCGCCTCCGACTGCTTGCGCTCGGTGATGTCAGTGATGATGGCCATCGAGCCAGAAGGCTGTCCGTCCGCCGTCGTCACGGGCGTGGCCGAGTTGCGAACGCACAGGAACTCCCCGGATTTCTTCCGCAACTGAAGCTCATAACCTTCCGAGAGGCCCTGCATGCGTTGGCGATTGCGCTCGACCATTGAGGGTTGATCTTCCTCGCGGTTGAGCAGCCGGCCGGCGTGCTGGCCTAGCAGCTCCGCTTCGGAGTAGCCAAGCATGCGGCAGATCTGCGGGTTGACGAAGCGGATGATGTCGTCGTCGTCCACTTGAATGAGCCCTTCGCCCATGCGCTCGATCAGGGTGCGATACTTCGCCTCGCTCGCGTGTAAGGTGCCCTCGAACTGCTTGCGCTCGGTGATATCGCGCATCACCCCCAGCACGTTGCCGTCGGGCATCAGGGTCGCGATCGCCTCCACCGGAAAGACCGAGCCGTCTTTGCGCCGGAGCTGCCATTCCCGGTGGTGGTCGGACTTGCCGTTGACCGCGCTCAACGCCGGCCCGACGTGTTGCGTCTCCGCCGGGGCCGCGATGGCCGAGGCGTGCAGCCTGAGCAGCTCGGCGCGGGCATAGCCGAGCATCCGGCACGCGCTCGCATTGGCGTCGAGGTAGTAGCCCTCGGGATTGAGGATGGCGATGCCGTCAGGCGCATAGTCGAAGAGGGTGCGGTAGCGCGCCTCGCTCGCGCGGAGCGCCGCCCCCGCCTGCTTGTATTCGGTGATGTCGCGCGTGATGCCCAGGACGAGCCCTTGGCCCGCCTCATCCCGCAGCGGCACGGCGCGGGTTTCCAGCCAGCGGCGCGTGCCTTTGAGTGCCTGGATTTCGAATTCGAGCGTGCCTGATTCGCCCCGCAGCACGCGCTCGCAGAGGTCGGCGTAGGCGGCGCGGTAGGCTGGCAGCACTCCCTCAAGCACCGAACGACCGCGGACCTGGTCAAGCGAGTCCGCCTCGATCATCCGCAGCCCGGCCGGGTTCATCTCGAGCAGCGTGCCGTTGGGGCCGAGCAGCTCCACGCATTCCGGCTCGGTCTCGAAGATGGTGCGCAGCCGGCGTTCGCTCGCGGCGAGCGCTTGTTCCGCGTGCTGGCGCTGGCGGTGATTCTCCGCTTCCGCCAGGGCGCGCCGCACCGCCGCCGGGAGCCGGTCGAGCCGGTCCTTGAGCAGGTAATCCGTCGCGCCCAGTTGCAGGCACTGCACGGCCTGCTCCTCGCCCAGCGTGCCGGAAATCAGCAGCACCGGGGTGGCGGGTTGCTGCGCCAGCGCGCACGTCAGGGCGGCTAGGCCGTCGTAGTCCGGGAGATTGTAGTCGCACAGGATGAGGTCAAACACCTCGCCCGCCAGCGCGGCCTGGAACTGTGCCTCTGTCTCCACGCGCAGGACGTCGCCGCCCAGCCCGCCGGCCACGAGCTTGTTCCGGATGATCTCGGCGTCGCGCGGGCTGTCTTCCAAATACAGAATGCGCATGAAGAATTAAGAGTTAAGAGTTGGGGCGGGAGCGGGGTGCGCTCTTGATTCTGGTTTGCCGTATTTGGAACTCAGGAGAATGGCGGAAAGAATCTTCGTGAGCTGGTTGGTTTCATCTTCCAAGTCAACCAGCGCTTCGGGAGGAACGAGTTGAGCTTCGGCAATCAACCTGAGCCAGTAGGCGGACGCGCGGACTTCTTTGTAGGCAATGGACAGCTTGGCGATGAAGTCAGGCCGGCTCTGCCCGCCTTGGGCCTCGTGAACATTCGCGCCGACCGACGTGCCCGACCGCAACAACTGCTGCCCCAAAATCCTCCCCACCCCATCCGGCTCCAGCGCCCGATAGAGCGCAATGAGCCGCAGCGAGTAAGCGACCGTCCGCTCCGCAATGTCCCGCGCCGGCGGCTTGGCCGGCTTGGCCGGTGAAGCGGGTGAAGCGGGTGAAGCGGGCAAGTTCGCCGGAGTTTTCATTCTTAACTCTTAATTCTTAATTAGCCTTAGCCCCGGCGGCGGTTCGTTGACGACGGCCCAGAACGTGCCCACCTGCTTCACGGCGGTGACGAATTCCTGGAACTTCACCGGCTTGACCACGTAGGCGTTGACGCCCAGTTGGTAGCTGCTGACCAAGTCCTGCTCTTCGCGTGAGGAGGTCATCATGACCACCGGGATGGTCTTGAGGGTGGGGTCGCCCTTCAACTGGCGCAGCACCTCCAACCCGTCCACCTTGGGCATCTTCAGGTCCAGCAGCACGACGACGGGCTGACCCTCGGTGCGCCCCGCAAACGCGCCCCGCCGGTAGAGGTAGTCCAGGGCCTCCGCCCCATCGCGGACGTGGACGACCTCGTTGGCCAGATTCACGGCGGCGAGCGCGGCGAGCGTCATCTCCGCATCGCGCGGGCTGTCTTCGACGAGCAGGATGCGTTTGAGCGAGGTCATAGGTCAGCGTTCTAGGGCAGGCTAGCACCGGGGCATTGCAGCGTGAAATAAAACGTGGCGCCCGCGCCCGGCTTCCCGTCCGCCCAAGTGCGCCCGCCATGCCGGGCAATCACCCGCCGCACCGTGGCCAGGCCGATGCCGGTGCCTGCAAACTCCTCCGCCCGGTGCAGCCGCTGGAACACCCCAAAAAGTTTGTGGGCATACCGCATATCGAACCCCGCCCCGTTATCGCGCACGTAGAAGACCGTGCGGCCGGCCTCCTCGCCGGCCACCCCAATCTCGATCTTCGCCGGGTCGCGCCCACGGGTGTATTTGACCGCGTTGCCCAAGAGGTTGGCGAGCACCTGGCGGAGCATCGCCCGGTCGCCCAGCACCGGCGGCAGCGGCGCGATCTGCCACTGGAAGGGGCGCCCGTGCACCACCAGTTCCAGCCCCCGCAGAACCTCCTGCACCACCTCGTCCAGCGGGACCCGCGCTTCGGTCAGCTCGGCCCGGCTCATGCGGGAGAAGGCCAGCAAGTCATCAATCAGCTCCCCCATCTCCTCACTCGCCGCCGTGATGGTCTGCAAGTAATGCCGGGGCTGCTCCGCCAGTTGCCCGGCCGTCGCGTCCGTCAGCATCTCCACATAGCCGTGGATGTGCCGCAGCGGGGCGCGCAAGTCGTGCGAGACGGAGTAGGAGAAGGACTCTAGTTCGTGGTTGGCGGCCTCGAGCTGAGTGGCCTGGCACTGCAAGTCCACGTTGAGCTGCGCGATGCGCTCCTCCGCCAGCTTGCGCTCGGTGATGTCGGCGCGGATCGCAATGTATTGGAAGGGCTTTCCATCCGCCCCGAGGAACGGGACGAGGGTGCTGTCCACCCAGTAGATCGAGCCGTCCTTCGCGCGGTTCTTCAGCTCGCCCCGCCACACGCGTCCACTGGTGATCGTCTGCCACAGGTCGCGCATGAAGGCCTTTGGGTGGTGACCCGAATTGACGATCCGGTGGTCCTGGTCGAGCAATTCCGCCCGCGCATACTTCGAGATCGCGCAGAACTTGTCGTTGGCATAGCTGATCATCCCGTGCGCATCCGTGATGGCGACGATGGCGTGCTGATCGAGCGCGGCCTTGAAATCGGCGAGCGTGGCATTGGCCTGGATCAGCTCGGCCGTGCGTTGCTGCACGCGTTGCTCCAGGCTGGCGTTGAGGACGCGGAGGGCCTCCTCCGCCTGCGTGCGCGCGGTGTTCTCCGTGAGCAACGCGGCGTTGACCGTTTGCAGGGCGGCATCCCGAGCCTGGATGCCCGCGAGCATTTGATTGAAGCCGTCCGTGAGCGTGCCAATTTCGTCCTGGCCCTGCTTCGTGGCCCGCACGGAATAATCCTCCCGTTCCGCCACCATCTGCGCGGTCTCCGCCAGCGCTAGGATGGGCCGGGAAATCACCCGTTGAAACTCGTGGGACAGCCAGTAGGCCACCAACATCAACCCGGCCAGCACCCCGAGCACGATCAAGCCCTGCAGTGGCAGTTGGGCGTAGCGCCCGGCCAAATCGGAGCGCAGATAGATGTGGCCCACCGTGTCCGGCCCGCTGCGCACGCGGCGGAATAATTCCAGTTGGTCGCCGACTGGCTGGGCCCGGCCCACGTCTCTCGCCGGCAACTGGGGGAAGTCCAGGGCCGCCGCATCGCTGCGGCGGTAGCTCGCGAAGACCTTGCCATCCGGCGTGTAAAGGCCCGCCGCGACCAACTCGGGCAGCGCTTGGAGCGTCGCCAGCAGTTCCCCGGCGCGGGCCGGGTCATTGAACTCCAGCGTGGGCCGCACGCTCACGGCGAGCAGCCCCGCCCGGTCGCGCAGGTCGCGTAGGGCGTCCGCGCGCAGGCTGGCCAGTTGGTAGCCGAACACCAGCGCCGCCGCGAGGCCCAGCGGGACGACGCTCGTGGCCAGAATGGCCAGCGTGAGCTTGCGCCGCAGGGAGAGGTTGCGGAAAGACTTCATCCCAGGAGCAGGAGGAGTGATTGTTTATAAGGAAAACAGGAGAGCCAAAAGAAGGCGTCGCCGCCGGTCCAATGCTCC
>JAYTIO010000389.1:0-2008 GCA_043731805.1 Pedosphaera sp.
CGCCGCCCTGGCCCTGTAGTGGAGACTTCGGGGCCTTCGCCCCCGAAAACCCCTGCAAATAGCCATCACCACCTCCCGAATCCGCCAAGTAGGGCTAGGCACCACGCTGCTCGCAGCAGGCGGCTCGGCAAACAGGGTTTCATCAGCGCTGACTTTGCCCACCGCCGCAGCCCAAAGCCATCCCGAACGCACGACTCCGAAGGGCCGCGCCCAGTCCAGAGCGCCTAGAAGTCTGGGGCTTGACCCGGCTTGGCCGCCCGGTTTCAACCCGAACTCCGAAAGGGAATGGCCGCGAAAGAGCACACAGCGCGCAAAGCCAAGCCTCCGGCAGGCGGCCGGGCCGGGCAGCAATAGTCCCGGTCCCAGTCAGTTCCCACCTCGGCCTCTTTGTGTGCTTTGTGCCCTTTCGTGGCTCAACTTCGGAAGACGGGATTAACCCGGTTGGCACAAGCCTGGCGTTTGACCCGACTGATCAAGGCATCTCGTCCGACCGATCAAGGCATCTCGTCCGACCGGATCAGGCTTTCAGGAATTCCCAGTCGGTTGCCGGCGACAACGGTCGAGGCGGGCAAAACTTGCCGGGGGAAGGAAGGAGCAGGACTAGGCTCCGGGGCGCGAGCCGGGGATCACAGCGCCGCCAGGGCCGTCCACGCGCTGGGGCCGAACTTGGACTGGAAACGCTCCCGCAGCCGCTCGGCGGCCTCGCGGTTGGGGGTGAGCGCAAAGGTCGTGGAGCCACTGCCGGACATGAGGACGGCGGGCGCGCCACTGGCCCGGAGGAATTCCTGATAGAGCGCGAGCAGCGGGTGCTTCGGCAGCGCGGGGGCTTCCAGGGAGTTGTAAAAGGCGTGTCCGGCAGCGGCGAGGTCCGTGCCCTGAAGCAGGCCGATGAGGTGCTCGGCGCGGCCGGCCTGGCCATTGAGCGCGGCGGGGAACTTGGCCAGCGACTGGTAGGCCCAAGCGGTCGAGATGCCGAAGCCGGGGTGGAGGAGGAGAATGTGCGCGCCGCGCAAGGCCGGAAAGGGTGCGAGCGGCTGGACCAGCTCGCCGCGACCGCGGGCGAGGGCCGGGTGGGATTGAAGGAAAAAGGGCACGTCGGAGCCGAGCGCGGCGGCGAGCTCGTTGAGCTTCGCTGAACTGAGGGGCAGGTCGAACAGCTCGTTGAGCGCGCCCAAGGTATGCGCCGCGTTGCCACTGCCCCCGCCGAGACCGGCGGCGAGGGGGATGTGCTTGTCGAGGTGGATGCGGAGGCCGTCGGTGATGGCGGCGGCGGCGAGGAAGGCGGTGGCGGCCTTGTGGACGAGATTGGTGCCGTCCACGGGGAGGGCGGGGAGGTTGCAGGTGAGGGTGAGGCCGGCCGGGGCGGTGGCCACTTCGAGGCGGTCACAGAGCTGCACCGGCTGCATGACGGTCTCCAACTCGTGAAAGCCATCCGCGCGCTTGCCCAAGATGTTGAGCAGGAGGTTGACCTTGCAGGGGGACTGGCGGACGACGGGGTTCAAAACAAAAACGCGCCAACACTGTGGTGCCGGCGCGAAGGAAGACCGGTGGACTTAATACTCGAAGGTGCGGAAGCGGCTGCCCGGGATGATGGGGATGACTTCGCCACCACCAAAGCCGATGCGCGAGTCGGTGTGGAAGATGGTGTCGCTGAACAGGCGCGGCTGGTAGGAGTCCGGATTGGGCGGGTTCGCGGTGAACGCCTCGGCCCGCAGCTTGGTCGTGGGGTCGCGGAACCACTTCTCCGGGAAGAAATACGGGTCGTAAGGCGGGAAGGGCGCGGAGATGATCTCACTGAAGCCAATGGCCGTGCGGGCCATCGTGCGGCCCACGCCACGCACCAAGCCAGTGGAGAAAGCTTGGTCGGGACCGTCGAACAGACCGGCCTGCTCGATGGACCGGCGCAGCTCCCCGCCATGGAAGAGTTCCATGGAGTTGTTCATGCCCCGGCCCAGCTTGCGCTCCATGCCGCCGCAGCCGGTCAAGCCAGTCACCACGACGGAGAGAG
>JAYTIO010000390.1:0-3105 GCA_043731805.1 Pedosphaera sp.
TTGAGTCCGCTACCCAACTGCAATGCAGTAGAAAACCACCCCGCTTTCTCCAGCCAATCCGCATGAAAAATCTGATTCCTACTGCATGGATTCGGTTTAGGCGCGGGCGGAGGAGCGCCGGGGCGCAGCACCGGTGTCCGCTTTCCGCGCGGCCGGCTTGGCAGGTGCGACCGCTTTGACGGCTGCGGCGGGTTTGGCGGCAACGGTGGGGGTGGCGGGCGCGAGGCGGGTGGGCTTCGGCGCGGGGATGGGGGTGCGCGAGGCGCGGGCGGTGGCGAGCTTGGGGGCGGGCTTCGGCGCGACGGGGGCTTGCGGCGGCCACGGACGGGCGGCGGCGGCGAGGTTAGCTTGCTGCTGGCGGGTCAGGCGGAGCTGGGTTTCGGCCTGGAGCCAGTAGGCCTGCTCGTGGCCCGGCGGGCGGCCTGCCTTCTCCCAGATCAGGTAGGCGTGCAGGGCGATTTCGTCGTGGGTGGGCTCGATCGGGGCGGTGACTGTGGCTTTCATTTCAGTGTGTTCGTTGGCTGGTTCAAGACGCCATTGCTGGCGGTTCATGTCGGAAGGAACCTCGCGTCTGGCCTGCGCGCGTCCTGCAAAAAGGGCGCATTGATTGCCGGTCGGGTGCGGGGGGTTTCCATCCGTGCGTCGTGCCCGAAGGCGCGGCGGGAGTATTGGATAGGGAAAAACGTGGTGCCTGTCAAGCTAGGCGGCGTGGGACTGGGCTGAAACTTCGCTCCGCTTGCTGCGTCCGGTCCCCGATGCTAGACCTTTAACCCAATGAACGCTCCCTGCACCCCGCAGCTCAACTTTCAACTGACCCGCCGCCGCCTGCTACAAGTCGGCGGCATGGGGATGTTCGGCCTCTCCCTGCCCAAGCTCCTCGCCGCCGAGGCCAAGGCCGCCAAGCACCCGCCCGCCCGCGCCAAGGCCGTTGTCTTCCTCTTCCAGTGGGGCGGGCCGAGCCACCTCGAGACCTTCGACATGAAGCCCGACGCGCCCGAGGGCATCCGCGGCCTGCACAAGCCGATGGCCTCCAACGCCGACGGCATCCAGGTCAACTCGCTGCTCCCGCGCACCGCCAAGGTCATGGACAAGGTCTGCCTCATCCGGTCCATGCACCACACGATGAAGAACCACAACTCGGCGGGCTACTACGCGCTCTCCGGGCACGCGCCAGCCACGGACGACCAGCGGCTCAAGGACTCGATTGACCTCTTCCCCGCTTACGGCTCCGTCGTGGACCGCCTCGCGCCACTGAAGGGCGGCGACCTCCCGACCTTCGCCGCGTTTCCCTACGCGATCTCCGATGGCTCCCTCGTCCCCGCCCAGCACGCGAGTTTCCTCGGCAAGGTCCACGACCCGCTGCTCGTGCTACGCGATCCGAGCGAACCCGGCTTCGGCCTGCCAGAACTCAGCCTGCCGGCCAATCTCTCCTTCGACCGGCTCGCCGCACGCCGGGAGTTGCAGAAGGTCATTGATGCGCAAACCCGCTTGCTCGACCACTCGTCTGCGGCGAAGGGCCTCGACGCCTACTACGACAAGGCGCTGGCCATGCTCCACTCCAGCAAGCTCCGCGAGGCCTTCAACCTCGAAGCCGAACCCGCCCCGCTGCGCGACGCCTACGGCCGCACGCCCTATGGCCAAAGCTGCCTGCTCGCCCGCCGCCTCGTGGAGTCCGGCGTGAAGTTCGTGCAGGTGTATTTCTCCGACAGCATCGGCGGGCAGAGCACAGACAACGGCGGCTGGGACACGCACGGTTTCAACAACACGCGGATGTTCCCCATCATCGAGAAGCGCCACCTGCCCATCACCGACCAACCCCTACCGACGTTCCTCAATGACCTCGAATCGCGCGGCCTGCTCGACACCACACTCGTCGTCTGGGTGGGCGAGTTCGGGCGCACGCCGCGCATCAACGCGAACATCAGCCGCGACCACTGGCCGCAATGCTACACGGCGTTGCTGGCGGGGGCCGGCGTGAAGAAAGGCTTCGTCTATGGCGCGTCCGACAAGCATGGCGAGTATCCCGCCGACAAACCGGTGAAGCCCGACGATCTCGCCGCGACCATTTACCACCTGCTCGGCATTGACCCGCACACCGAGGTCCGCGACACGCTGAACCGCCCGGTGCCCATCAGCTACGGCAAGGCCATCACGGACGTGATGACGTGAGGCAAGGTGGACACTCCCGTTCCGTTCCGCTTAGAACGACGCCTGTGCCACGGTGTCCGGCGTCACCAACTGAAACTGCCGGTTGACCGTGACTCTGGCTGCGCTGGCATTGGGAACCATGCTGGCCGGGGCTTCGAATCGCGGCAGGAGGACAACATCAAGCAACTTGCCCGTGAGCAGTTTTTTGTAGTGGGGACCCGCCTGCGGGCCGGCGGTGCTTGAGCGCGGCAATCTGCGCGGCATCCAGCCCCGGAAAATCGACGCAGGAAACCACCCCCGTCGCATCTTTCATGTCGCGCAGGAGGGCATCGAACTCCCCCGTCGTCAGCTCCTCACACGTGGGTGAGGGGTCCGCGAGTCGGGCCTTCACGCGGTGGGTCGCCACCACGGCGATCTTGCCTTGCTGCGCCTGCGCCGCAGCCAAAGCCTTGAGCCCCGGCTCAATCGTCATCCCGGCGGGATCGCTGGCGACGGGCGCGAGCACCACGACCTTGTCCCCCCGGGCTAACCAACCGCGCGGTCTCCTCCGCCACGACTTCGCCCAGCCCGCTGTTGGCTGCCGAAGCGGGCACGGTGGGCTTCCGTCCGCCGCCCGCCAGACCGGTCAGCGAGGCGAGCAACAAGACGAGTAGCAGCGGGTTTGTGGTGGCAGTGCTCATGGTCGGCGACAGTGGCTGTTGTCCCAACTCTTAGTGAAGCCCGGTAGAACCTGCCCGTGGTGACCGCAGTTCGCCTCCTCCCCTCCTCGGAAAAGGGGAGCCCTGCCCCGCCCGGATGGACGGTCAGCGCCGGACCAACCCTCGCCACCGGCTGATCGAGCCCCCGCCCAGCCAGTCAGCTAGCCCTACTTGGCGGATTCGGGAGGTGGTGATGGCTATTTGCAGGGGTTTTCGGGGGCGAAGGCCCCGAAGTCTCCACTACAGGGCCAGGGCGGCG
>JAYTIO010000391.1:0-6034 GCA_043731805.1 Pedosphaera sp.
CGCCGCCCTGGCCCTGTAGTGGAGACTTCGGGGCCTTCGCCCCCGAAAACCCCTGCAAATAGCCATCACCACCTCCCGAATCCGCCAAGTAGGGCTAACACCGGGCCAAAATTGACTGACACCGAGGCTGTGTCAGTCATTTCTATGGTTGTGTCAGTCTCTTTTGGGGCCGTCTTGCCTAACGCAGGAGATTGAAAATGAACTACTTGCGTCGGGAAAGCGGGGTTTCCTCCGTTTTGACCGCTGCTCGTCCCGGTTTTCCGTCCGTCCTGCCCTCACTTCGCCGCCACCCACCAGATGTTCCGGTAGAAGATGGGGTTGCCGTGGTCCTGGAGCTGGATGGGGCCCGGCGTCGCGCCTTCCTTCAGGCCGGCGGCGGTGGTGGCGCTGTTGACGGAGGCCTTGTCGTGGATGAGCACGCCGTTGTGCTTCACGGTGAGGGTGGCGTCCTTGGTCTTCACGCCGGCGGCGTCGAACTGCGCCTCGGTGAAATCAATGTCGTAGGTCTGCCAGGTGAGCGCGGGGAGGCACATGTTCACGAAGGGGCGGTGCTTGGTGTAGATGCCGCCGCACTCGTTGTTCTCGCCCTTGAGGCCGAAGCTGTCGAGCACCTGCACCTCGTAGCGGTCCTGGAGGTAAACGCCGGAGTTGCCCCGGTCCTGGCCGCGCCCGAGGGGCTTGAAGGGGAGGAAGAACTCGATGTGCAGCGTGCCGCTCTTGATGAGTTCCTTGGACTTGGTGCCGCAGCGGAGGAGCTTGCGGTCGTCCAGCTTGCCGTTCTGCCAGGCGTCCGCGCTGGAGCCGTCGAAGAGCACTTGGGCACCGGCGGGCGGCTTCGCGAGGAGGGAGGGACTCTGGCGAAAGACTTTGATGAGCTTGAAGGACTTGCCTTGCCCGTCTTTGCCGGTGAGCAATCCGCCCGCAGCCTCGGCGGCCGGCTTGCCCTCGCCGCCCTTGAAGACGGCCTTGGCACCGTCGAGCGCGCCTTCGACTTCCGCCTTCTCGGACTTGTCCCAACCCGCGCCAGGCAGGCCGCCGATGTGCAGCACGAGGCGAAATTTGCTGTCGCCGAGCGCGATGACTTGCGCGCCCAGGCCGGCGTCGGCGTATTCGCCCTGCAAGTCAAAGTCGGGCCCGGCGGCGCGGGCTTCGGCCTCGGTGAGGTAGGCGGGTTTGGGTTTGGGGGCGTCGGCGGCGACGAGGGTGAACGCGGCGCAGGCGAGCGTGGTGGCGAGGGCGAAGGACAGTTTCATGAGGCTGAACTGACGAGGGTTGACGCCGCCCCATTCGGAGGCGGCGCGACGAGCCGCCCGGCCTTCACCACGCCGCCTTGTAGCACGGCGAGGATGTTCCGGCGGTCTTCGAGCAGGGTGATGTCCTTCAGCACGTCGCCGTCCACGAGGAGCACGTCGGCGAGCTTGCCGGGTTCCAGCGTCCCGAGGTCGTGGGCGCGACCCATGATTTCCGCGCCGGTCTTGGTCGCGCACTTGAGCGTTTCCAGCGGGGTGAAGCCGACGTAGTTCACGAAGAAGGACAGCTCCTTCGCGTAGTCGCCGTGTGGGTTCCAGCCGAAGCCGTAGTCGCCGCCCATGCCGATGCGCCCGCCGGCTTTGAGAATCTTGCGGTAGCTCGCCGCGCCGCCTTCGAGCGTCTCCTGATGGCCGTCTATCACCCGCTGCGACAGGCCAAACTCCTTCCCGCGCACGATGCTCGCCTGCTCGAAGTAAAGGCCGGGCACCACGGGCACGTCGCGTTTGAGCAGCAGCTCCAGTCCCTCGTCATCAATGAACGTCGCGTGCTCGACCGCGTCGTAGCCGGCGCGCAAGGCGTTCTTGATGCCCTCGGTCGCGCGGCAATGGCCCGTGACCTTGAGCTTGTGATTGTGCGCGGTCTGCACCACGGCGTGCATCTCCTCGAAGGTCATGCAGAGCGTGTGATGGTCGTTCTGGTCGGGCCACGCGGCGTCGCCGGTGGGGTAAGTCTTCACCCACTCGACGCCGTCCTTCACGAGCGAGCGCACGGCCTTGCGCGCGTCCTCGACGCCGTTGATGCAGAAGACCAAGCCGTCCATGCCAATCTTGCGGAAGTCAGGATTCCAATCCATCAGGCCGCCGGCGCTGCAAATCTCGCGACCGCTCGCGACAAGGCGCGGACCGGGGATGAGGTCTTCCTCGATGGCTTTCTTGAGCCACACATCGCAGTTGAAGAGGCAGCCGCCGGAGCGCGCGGCGGTGTAGCCGCATTCGAGGACGGTCTTGCAGTTCACCGAGGCGAGGAGCGTGACGTATTCGACGGGGAACTTGATGTCGAGGTCTTCGAGCTTCTCGATGTTGAAATAGGTCGCGTGGTAATGCGCCTCGACGAGGCCGGGCAGGATGGTGCCGCCGCGCGCGTCAATGCGCCGCGCGTCCGACGGCACGGCGGGCGTGTTGGCCGCAGGTCCGGCGTAGGTGATGCGGCCGTCCGTGATGACCAGCGCGGCGTGCGGCACGGGCGGCGCGCCGGTGCCGTCGAAGAGTTGGCCGTGGGTGATGAGCGTGGTGCCGGGGGCGAGTTTCAAGGGAGGGAGGGGAAAGTAATTAGTGCTTAGCGATTAGTCGGCGGGGTGTGGCAGGCGAGCGAGGTTTCCACTAATTACTAATTACTAATCACTCTCGGGTTCGTTCATTTCACCTTCGCCGCCTCAGCAATCAGCTTCTCCAACTCCGTCGCCTTCGCCTGCGCTTCGGTGAGCGGGAGGCCCGCCCTCATGCCGGGGCGGATGTGCTTCGTGTCGGTGAGCCAGGCGTCCTTGAGCATCCGCTGGCGCTGCTGGACGAGCTTGAGCACGGCGTCGCCGTTAGGGTGCGTGGCGAGCATGGACTTCGCATCGGCGGCGTCGGCCACGTCTTTCGCGCCGAGGTGGAGGAGCACGGCCTTGGCGATGAGCCAGTGGCCCGTCTCGTTGCAATGCACGCCGTCGCCCGCGAGGAAGAACTTCGGGTCCTTCGCGCGCTGCTCGGCGAGGTAGCGGTTCATCGGCACGTGCATATCCACCACGTCCCAGCCGGCCTTGCGCTGGCCGAGGAGCCACTCGGAGTAACGGTCGAGCGTGTTGCCGTAGCCGGGCTTGCCGCCCTTCACTTCATCGAAGGTCGGCGGCGTGACGTGCAGCACCTTCGCGCCGTGGGCCGCGCAGGCCTTGCGCAGGCGCTCTAGGCCGTCGCGATACTTGGCGAGGCGTTCCTCGGCGAAGGGCAGGTAGATGCCGCAATTCATCCCGTAGCACGCGACGACGAGGTCGGGCTTACTCTTGGAGAGGACGCGTTCGAGGCGTTCGTGGAGGTCGGGTCGGGGGAACTTGCCGCCGGCGTGGCCGTCCTCGCTGAGGCCGCTGACGGTCTCGCTGGGCAGGCCGGTGTCGAGGAACTCGGGCGTCTGGCCCGGCTGACGCGTGCGGAACCACGCCTCGACGAACTCCACGTATTGCCCCGCGTAAGTGATGCTGTCGCCGAGGAAGACGATGCGTTTCACGCCGTCGAGGAGCGGCTTGTCAGCGGCGGTGGTGGTGGTGACGGCGGCGAGGAATAAGGCGGCGAGGAAGGGCAATGGCTTCATGGTGAATCAGTGGCGCGAGCATAAGCCGCTGGCGCTCTCGGCTGCAAGCGTGCGCGGGACTCCGCGAGGTCTTGGACTTCGCGAACCCACTACCGCAGCAAGCCGCCATTCGCCTTCAGCCACCGCTCCGCTTCCTCCCAGCGCGGGAAGGCCTCGGCCACATGCCGCCAGTAGCGCGCCGAGTGGTTCATCTCGCGCCGGTGCATGAGCTCGTGGACGCAGATGTAGTCGCGCACGAAGTCCGGCGTCTGCACCAGCCGCCAGTTCAGCGAGATGGTCCCGGCGCGCGAGCAACTGCCCCAGCGCGACCGCTGGCTCCGCACCGTGACGCGCTGGACGGTGACGGCGAGCGACGCGGCGAGTTCGAGCAAGCGCGGCGGCAACTCCTGCGCCGCGAGCCGCCAGAGATGCCGCTCGACGGCGGGGCGGAAGTTCGCGGCAGTTTCGCGGAGCAAGACACTTTGGTCCGCGAACTTCACCACACAGCCGCTCGCGTGGGGCTCCAGTTGCAAGGCGACGCGTTCGCCACGGAAGAGAATCTCCGTCCCATGCCGCCACTCGGTCGCGTGGCGAACGCGCGGTGGCTTGGCGAGCTGCTGCTCCAGCCACGCCGTCTGCCGCTGCGCGAAGGCGAGCGCCTCCGCGCCATTGCCGCCACGGGGCACCGTGACCCGCGCCACGCGCTCGGGCGTGAGCCGCAGGATGTAGCGGCGGGCCTTGGGATTGCGCACGAACTCGACGGGCAGCTCCGTCCCGCCCACGCGCAACGCTGCCGTCGGTGCGGTGGGGCGCACGCGGTTGAGGAGGCGGGAGAACAAGTCGAGCTGCACGGCGGGAAGCCTTGGCAAGCGCCGCCCGCGAGGCGAGCGGAATCCTAATCCGGTAGGGTGAGACTCCGTCGAACCCCAGCTCGAGCGCAGCGAGGCGAGCGTCGCGAGCATCTTGGCCGTGCGCACCGGGATGCTCGCTTCACTCGCGCCTCCTGCGTCGGCAAATGGAGGCTCGACGGAGTCTCGCCCTACCGGGACGCCGCTTTGCCACTCGCCAAGTTTTTGGCGCTCTGCAATATCCCTGCGCATGAAGCTGACGCCTACTTTGCTCGCGCTCTCGTTGTCCCTCGCCATCAGCAGCGCGGCGGACAAGAAAGCCACTGACACCAAGGCCCCCGCCAAGAAGGCCCCGCCGGCTAACCTTCAGCCCAACCCCAAAAAGCTTAACCCACCACCCGGCGTCGTCGTGCCCGCCGACGTGAAGGCCGAACTCACCGCCGGTGTGGCCGCGCTCGGCAAGGAGATTGAGGAATTGCGCGGCCCGTTGCATCGGTATCCCGCTGACCTCGCGCTCCTGCCCGACGTGGAGATTTACTACAACGCCGTTCGCTACGCGCTGGAGGACGACATCTTCACCAGCTCGAACCAGTTCAACTCCGCCCGCGCGCTGCTCAAGACCGGCTCCGAGCGGGCGAAGCAACTCGCCGCCCACACCGCGCCGTGGAACACCAAGGCCGGCCTGCTCGCGCTCAAGAAGGAACTCGAGGGTAAGTCCAAGACGCCGACCACGCTCACGCACGTCCCCGTCGTGCGCGGCTACGTGTCGAAGATTGACGGCTCGGTGCAGCCTTACGGGCTGAAGGTGCCGGTGACTTACCTCACCGGCGATGACAAGCCGCGCCGCCTCGACTTCTGGCTGCACGGGCGCGGCGACACGCTGAACGAGATCGCCTTCATCGACGGCCAGCAACGCGCGGGCGGCACGTTCCTGCCCGACGATGCCTTCGTCCTCGACCCTTACGGCCGCTTCATGAACGCCTTCAAGTTCGCGGGCGAGACGGACGTGTGGGAAGGCCTCGACCACGCGGCGAAGCACTACCCGATTGACCGCAACAAGCTCGCCATGCGCGGCTTCTCGATGGGCGGCGCGGGCGCGTGGCACCTCGGCGCGCATCACCCGGACAAGTTCGCCTCCGTCAATCCCGGCGCGGGTTTCGTGGACGTGAAGAACTACCAGAAGCTTGGCGACAAGCTCGACACCATCCCGTGGTATGAACAAAAACTCTGGAACCTCTACGACCCGCTCGCGTGCTCCATCAACCTCGTGAATACGACGCTCATCGCCTACAGCGGCGAGGACGACGCGCAGAAAGCCGCCGCCGACCTCATGGAAGCCGCGCTGCTCAAAGACGGCGTGAAGATGACCCACATCATCGGCCCCAAGACCGGCCATTCCTACGAGGCGAACGCGAAGAAGACCGTGGCCAAGCTCGTGGACGAGGCGACGAACAAGGGCATCAACCACCAGCCGAAGAAAGTCATGCTGGTGACGCATTCGCTGAAGTTCAACTCAGCGCATTGGCTTACGATTGATGCGATGGAGAAGCAGTGGGAACCAGCACGCGTGGAGGCGGAGATTGCATCGAAGGGCCACTTGAATCAGGACG
>JAYTIO010000392.1:0-1764 GCA_043731805.1 Pedosphaera sp.
CGCCGCCCTGGCCCTGTAGTGGAGACTTCGGGGCCTTCGCCCCCGAAAACCCCTGCAAATAGCCATCACCACCTCCCGAATCCGCCAAGTAGGGCTAAACTGTGCGGGCACGGGAATCAGGGGCACGGGACTGGGGGAAGGGCGAAGCAGCGAATGGCGGTCGGGTTAATTCCTTTGCCCTAAATTCCCTTGCCCACAAATCACTTCTCCAACTGGCGCAGCCAGTCGCCCGCGTGGCGCTGGTAGGCGCTCCAGCCGCGCGGGCCGACGCCGGCTTGCAAGGTGCGCTCGGTCTCGACGCGCAGGGCGAGGAACGCGAGCGAGCGCGCCTCAGCGGGCAACTCCGCGTTGTCGCGCATTTGGCGGACTTGGGTCTGGGCGGAGGTTTGCAGCTCCAGCCATTGCGCGGCGGAGGCGGGGGGAAGGTCCAAACGCCGCGCGAGCTTGAGCAGCGTGTGGAAACGCGGGTCGCTGCCGCGCTCGAAGGCGGTGAAGCCCCCCGGCCCGAGCCGCGCGGTGAGCAGCTCTTTCCGCTGCGCCTCGCGGGCCTCCACCTTCGGCTGGTAGTCCGGGTCAGCGTCGGGTTGCTTCGGGTCGCGCGGCGCGGGGCGTGGGTGCGTCGTGTCGAACTCTCGCAGCGTGCGGGCGAGCGAGCGCAATTCGTCTTCCGTGGCCGTGAAGCCGCGCAACCCCCGCACCAACTGCGCCTGCGAGCTGCGACGCAGTTCCGCCTCGTCCCACTCGCCGTCGGTGAACAGCGCGCGCCGCTCGGTCTGCTGGCGCTCGCGCAACGCCTTTTGCTTTGCGCCGCGCTCGGCGGGCGGGGCTTTGGTCATTTCGAGTTTGAGGGTCTCACTCTGCTGGGCATGGCGGCTGGTAAGCGCGCTGAGTTCGGCTTGCTTCGCTTCGGGCAGATGGGCGAACCGCTCGGGGCGGACCGGCCAGCCGGCCGGGGTGGCTTTGCCCAAGGCCGTTTGCAGCTCGGTCTGGACGCGCTTCCGCTCCGCCTTCAACTCCTCCAGCGCCTGCTCCAACGCCGCGTTCTCGAACAGGTCCTTGAGGTCGCCACTCTCCGCCAGCACGTCCCAGAAGCGCACTTGCAGCGGGCGCGTCAGCTCGCGCGCCCGCGCCAGGAAGTCGTCGGCCACCCGCGCCTCCAAGAGGTCGCGCGCCGTCTCCGGAGGGCAGCCGATGGCGAGGAGGTTGGTGGCGAAGACGAGGTAGTTCGTGGCCTCGACCTGGCTCCAGTGAAACGGCGGGCTGCCGGCCACCTTCACCACCGGCGCGGGGGCGGCCGGCTCGTTCACGAACTCGGTGACGACGTTGGTCGTGACGCTGAGTCCGGCGGCGGCCACCGGACTGGGCGAGCGCGCCGACTGCCAGAGCAGCGCGCCGACCAGCGCGAGGTTCGCGGTCATGGTGCCGAGGATGTAGCGGCGCAGGCTCATGGGGCGGGGGCCGCTGCCGCGCGCGGCCGGGTCACGGGCATGGACAGCGCGTTGGTGAGTTGTTGCCCGTATTGCTTCACGTAGGCGCTGAAGCCGACCGGGCCGAGGCTGCGGGCCAGCGTCTGCGTGGCCTGTGCCCGGAGCGCCGCGAGTAACAACACGCGCTCCTCGCCGGAGAGCTGCTGGTCCGCGCGGATTTCCTTTGCCTGCGTCTCGGCGGCGCGGCGGGCCTCGTAGGCTTGCACCAGCGCGGGCTTGGCGACGCCCTGCTTCTCCGTGCTCTGGAACAACTCACGGAACAACAGGTCCTTGCCCC
>JAYTIO010000393.1:0-4980 GCA_043731805.1 Pedosphaera sp.
TGACCGAGGAAGAGATTCTGGACCTCCAAGCCACCGTCCGCCGCATGCCCGTGGCCGACCACGTTTATCATTACGCCGAGCGCATCGTCCGTGTGACGCGCATCAAGACCCCGGAGGCGCTCGACTACTGCAAAAAGTTCCTCTCGTGGGGTGCCGGCCCGCGCGCCAGCCTCAACCTCATCCTCGCCGCGAAAGCCCGCGCCATGCTCAACGGCCGAGTTCATGTGAGCTGCGACGACATCGCCGCCGTGGCCGCGCCCATCCTCCGTCACCGCATCATCCCGAACTTCGCCGCCCAGAGCGAAGGCATCACCGCCGACGACGTGGTGAAGAAGATTCTCGAGGCGATTCCGAAGGACCAGAAAGTCGGCTGAAATGTCGAAGCTTGAATGTCGAATGACGAATCCCGCGCTTAGCTCCCGCTTCGTTCGCCCCATTCTTCACTCTTCATTCTTCATTCTCCATTCCCTCTGATGGACGCCGTCACTCTCGCCACGCTCCTCGACCCGGTCGCGATTTCCCGCGCCGAGACGCTCGGGATGCACGCGCGTTATCTCGTCGAGGGCTACATGGCCGGCGAGCACAAGTCCCCTTACCACGGCTTCGCCATCGAGTTCGCCCAGCACCGCGAATACGCGCCCGGCGACGACCTTCGCTACCTCGACTGGAAAGTCCTCGGCCGCACCGACCGCTACTACATCAAACAGTTCGAGCAGGAGACCAACTACGTCGCGCACATCCTCCTCGACGGCTCGGAGTCCATGAAATACGGCTCCGGCGGCTACACCAAGCTCGCCTATGGCAAGATGCTCGCCGCCTGCCTGAGCTACCTCATCCTCCACCAGCGCGACGCCGTGGCGCTGGACATCTTCGACAACGAGACCCGCGAGTATCTGCCGCGCAGCAACAGCCACGCGATGATTCACAAGGTGCTCGCCACGCTCGCCGCCTTCGAACCGGAGCGCCAAACGAACATCGCCGCCATCCTCCACGAGATGGCCCGGCAAGTCCGCCGGCGCGGCATCGTCGTCATCATCAGCGACCTCTTTGACGACGAAGAAAAAATCCTCGAAGGCATCCAGCACCTGCGTTTCGGTGGCAGCGAGGTCGTCGTCTTCCACCTGCTCGACCCGGCGGAAATCGAATTCAAGTTCAACGGCCTCATCGAGTTCATCGGCCTCGAAGCCATCCCCAACATCCTCACCCGCCCGCAGGAAATCCGCGCCAGCTACCAAGCCGAGTTGGAGCGCTTCCGCACCACGCTGCGTCAGGGCTGCGAGAAGAATCACGTCCATTTCGTCCCCGTGAACACGGCGCAACCGCTGCATGAAGTGCTGTCGGGCTACCTCGCGTTCCGCATGAAGACCTCAGTCAAATGAGCTTCCTCAACCCCTTCATGCTCTTCGGGGCCGGCGCCATCGCCGTGCCCATCGTCATCCACCTGCTCAACCGCCGCCGCTTCCAGCGCGTCGTCTGGGCGGCGATGCGCTTCGTCAAGGTCTCCACCGAGAAGAACCAGCGCCGGATGCTCGTCGAGGACATGATTCTCCTCGCCATCCGCTGCCTCATGCTGGCGCTGCTCGCGCTCGCCGTCGCCCGCCCCGCGATGCGTTCCACCGCGCACAACGTCTTCGGCCAGTCCAAAGTCACCGCCGTCATCGTCCTCGACAACTCCGCGAGCATGGGCGTCTCCGACGGCGTTCAGACGCGCTTCGAAAAGGCCCGCAAAGTCGCCGAGCAAGCCGTGGACGCGTTGCCCTCCGGCTCCGCCGCCGCCGTCATTCTCGCATCCGACATCGCGAAGGAAGTCATCAAGGAGCCGACGCACGACCTCAATCTCGCGCGCAAGACCGTCCGCGAAGCCCCGCTCTCCGACCGCGCCACCGACCTCTTCCCCTCCATCGAGAAGGCGCTCGAAACCCTCAAGGGCCGCTCCGCCATCCGCAAAGAAATCTACGTCATCACCGACGGCCAGCTTGCCGGTTGGCGGCAACTCGGCGACATCCAGAAGATCCTCAAGCAGGCCAAGGAGCAGACCGGCGAGCAAAACGTCGCCACCCACCTCGTCCTCGTCGGCGATGGCGAGGAACGCAATCTCGGCATCAGCGGCCTCGTCCTGAGCAGTGGTCTCGCGCCGCTGAACCGTCCGCTCCGCTTCGAGGCGCAAGTCGCCAACTACGGCAAGCAGGAGGCCAAGGACATCAAGGTCTCGCTCCTCGTGGACGGCGCGTCCGCCGACGAAGTCACCATCCCCAGCATCCCGCCCGGCGGCACGCGCAGCGTCCCGCTCAACACCCGCTTCAAGGCCGAGGGTTGGCACAGCGTCACCGCGCGCATCCCCGCCGACCGCTTCCCCGGCGACGACACCCGCACGCTCGCCATCCGCGCCATCCGCGAGATTCGCGTGCTGATGGTGGACGGCGAACCTGGCACCGAACCGCGCGAGTCCGAGACCTTCTTCCTCGGCCACGCGCTCGTGCCCGTCTCCGCCGAGGAGGCCGAGCAATACTACGTCAAGACCTCCACCATCGCCCCTGCCGACATGGCCGGCACGCGTTTCGACGACTTCGACGCCGTGGTCCTCGCGAACGTCCCCGACTTCTCCACCGACACCGCCATAGCGATGGAGAACTTCGTCAAGCGCGGCGGCGGCCTGCTCATCTTCCCCGGTGCGAAGGTCAATACCGCCTTCTACAACGCCCAGCTCGCCACCGCGCGCAAACTGCTCCCCGCCACCTTCGGTGAACCGCACGGCGACGCGGCGCAGGACGAGAAATTCTTCACCTTCCAAACCAAAGGCTACGACCACCCCATCGTCTCCCTCTGGAACGACGGCAACGCCGGCACGCTCGCCTCGGCGCGTTTCTTCCGCGCCTTTGAACTCAACCTCCTCGCCGCAGATGGAGCAGGTGAGAAAGCTCACCCGCCCACTTTCCCACCTACTCACTCGCTCACGAATTTCGCCGCCCCGAAGACCATCCTCCGCTTCAGCGACGGCTCCATCGCGATGGCCGAGCGCGCCGTCGGCCTCGGTCGCGTCGTCCTGTTCGCCAGCACGGCGGACACGGCTTGGAACGACCTCGGCGTCCGCCCCGCCTTCGTTCCTCTACTCCACCGCACGCTTGGCACGCTCATCCAGCGCCACGACGAAGGGGCGAACGTCCGCGTCGGCACGCAGTTCGCGCGCCGCCTCACCGCTGACTTGCTGCACAAGGACGCCGTCGTCATGGCCCCCGGCGCGGCGAGCGGCACGCGCGACTTGCGCCGCGTCGAGCTTGTCAGTGGCACGCCCGTCCTCACTTACGACACCACGGACAAGGCGGGCATCTACGAAGTCTCCATCGCCGACCCACCGACCGTCATCAAGTTTGCCGTCCAGCCCGACCCGTCCGAATCCAACCTCAGCGAACTCCCGGTGGACGAAGTCACCGCCCTTGGCCAAGTCGCCGCCGTGCAGCGCTGGAACCCGACTTTGAACATCCGCGAGTGGGTGGAGAAAGCCCGCGTCGGCGCGGAGTTCTGGCTGCCCATCCTCATCGCTGTGCTCGCCCTCGCCGCGCTGGAAACCTTCCTCGCGCAATACTTCAGCCGAGCCAAATAACTTTTAGCCACTGATGAAACACGGATTCAACACGGATGCGGGAAGTGAGTTGGGCAGCCGCCTTGTCTTCATCCGTGTTTATTCCGTGTTCAATCCGTGGCTGAAAAAGTCATGACCGACTTGCTCCTCAAACTCCTCGGTGCGCGCGTGGAAGCCGCTGGCGACCTTGCGTCAGTCCGGCTTGCCTTCCAGGGCGGTGTCGGCGCGGGGTGGGTCGTGCTGCTCGCGGTCGTGCTCGCGGCGCTCGGCGTCTGGACCTATCGGCACTGGCCGCCCGCCACCACGCCCGCGCGACGCTGGTTGCTCACCGGACTGCGCGTCTCGTTCCTCGTGTTGCTGACCTTCCTGCTGCTGCGGCCCGTGCTCGCCTTCACCGTCGAAGGCAGCGTCCGTCGCACCTTACTCTTGCTCGTGGACAGCTCGGCCTCGATGCAAATCAAGGACCCGCGCGTGACGCCCGATGACATCAAGCGCGCCGCGCTCATCAAAGGCCTCTCCGACCCGACCAAAGGGCTCACCCAGCAACCTCAGGCCGGACGCCTCCGCGAGGTCGAAGCCATCGCCCGCCTCGACCTCCTCAAGGCCGCCCTCCGCAACGAGAAGCTCGACCTCCTCCCGCGCCTCGACTTCGATTTTGACCTCGTCCCCTTCAGCTTCGGCACGGACGTGAACGCCCTGCCCCGCAGCAAGAACGACGTCTCCGAAACCGATGCCGAGGGCAAGAAAGCTCGACGCAAGGCCAAGGTCACGTCGTTCGACTGGGTGGACAAACTCGACGCCAACTCCGCCACCACGCCCATCGGCGACGCGCTGCGCAAGGCCATCGAGCTGAAGCGCGGCCAACCGCTCGCCGGCGTCGTGCTCATCACCGACGGCGGCCAGAACTCCGGCCCCTCTCCGCGCGAAGTTGCCGCGCAGCTCAAGCAGGACGGCGTGCCGCTCTACATCTGGGGCGTCGGTATCACCAGCCCGCGTGACATCATCGTCGCCAATCTCTTCGCGCCCGAAGTCAGCTTTGTGAAGGACGAAGTCCTCGCCAACGTGCGCGTCCGCTCGCAGGGCTTGTCCGGCGAGAAGGCGAAAGTTGTCCTCAAGCTCGGCGACACCAAGGTGGACGAGCGCGAAATCACCTTCGGCCCCGACGGCGAGCAAGTCGTCTCCCTGCGCTTCACCCCGGACAAGACCGGCGACTTCGAGCTGGAAGCCTTCATCGAGGCTCGCGCCGACGAGACGGTGAAGGACAACAACTCCCGCGTGCAGCACCTGCGGGTGATTGACGCGAAGATTCGCGTGCTGCTTGTCGAGCAGTCGCCGCGCTGGGACTTCCGCTACCTCCAGGCGATGTTCATGCGCGACCGCCGCGTGGACCTGAAGTGCGT
>JAYTIO010000394.1:0-5084 GCA_043731805.1 Pedosphaera sp.
GTCAAACTGCTCGGCGAGCCGATACAGTTCCAGCGCGTGCCGGAGCACCTGTTGCTCGGCGATGCCGTAGTGCGCCGCCGCCGCCTTGCGGTGCAGCACGATGACGGAGCCGAGGTTGTGGTAGTAGATGGCCTGCCGCGGATTCATCTCGATGGCCTTGGCGAACAGCTCGAAGGCCTTGGCCACCGGCCCGGTCTGGCCGTAGCTGTTGGCGAGGTTGTTGTAGGCGGCGGGGTTGGTGGGGTCGAGTTCCAGCGCCTTCTCCCAGCGTTTGCGAGCGTCAGCCTCCTCGCCGAGGTCGTTGAGGAAACTGCCGAAGGCGAGCTGCCCGCGCGCGTGCTTGGGATGCCGCTGGAGAAATTCCTCGTAGGCCCGCTTCACCGGCTCCAGCCGCTGGTCAATCTTCAGACTCAGGACGGCCTCGGACAAGCCCGCGCCCTGTTTCGCGAAAGCCCCGTTGTCCTTGATCCACTTGTCAATCTCCTCGTGGGCCGCATCGTCCAGCGCCATCACCCGGCGGAAGTCAGCCTCCACCGGGTCAGCGGTGGAGGCGGAAAACTTCGGCAGGGCAGGGGATCGGTCGCCGGTTGGGGCCGCAGCGGCGGCGGCCAGCGCGCCACCGGCACCGGCCAATAAGACGATGAGAATCCACTTCACGGCGCGCAGCGTAGCGTAGCGGGCCGGACGGGCCAAGCTGGCGTTTGCCGGAGCTGACGTGGCCTTTTGCTCGTCCGCACACGGGAGGCTCGCTAGCCTGCCCCCATGTTCGACCTCGCTTTGCGCAGTGCGATGACTTTGCTGGAGCCGATCGGCTTCGTCTGGGGCTGCCTCGTCGTGCTGACCGCCTTGTTGCTCCGCAAGCAACGCCGCCGTCTCGCGGCCGTGCTCGGTGTGCTCGCGTTGTTCCTCTGGGTCGTCGGCGCGACCTCGCTGCCCGGCAGCCTGCTGGGCTCGCTGGAACGGCCCTGGGTGGGCGTGCAGCGCGCGGAACTGCCCGAGGCCGACGCCGTCATGCTGCTCGGCGGCTTCTCGTCGGCGTCGCGCGAGGAGGTGGGCCGGCTGCACTTCAACCAGAGCGCGGACCGAGCCGTGACCGCACTGGAATTGATCCGGCTGGGCAAGGCCAAGACGCTGATCATCGGCGGCGGCGCGTTGACGGTGAATGGGGAGCCGTTCGTCGAGGCGGACTTGTTCAAGGAAATCCTCGTCCCCCGGCAGTTCGGTGGTCCCGAAATCATCAGCCTCGGGGGTTGCAAGCACACGCGGAACGAAGCCGAGAAAGTCGCCAAGCTCGCTCAGGAGCGTGGCTGGAAGCGTATTCTCCTCGTGACCTCCGCGACCCATCTGCGGCGTGCGGCGGCGGTCTTCCGCACGACGACGGTTTTGGAGATCGTCCCCGTGCCGAGTGCCTTCCTTACCAGCGTCAGCGTCGTCGGGCACGACAGCGTGGACATCGTCCCGCGCTCGGCTGGCTTTGGGAAACTGGAAGGCTATCTGCACGAGCGCATCGGTTGGTTCGTCTATCGCCAGCGCGGGTGGATCTCGGATGAGGCGGCGGCGAAGTGAGCCAAGGCTGACTACATTTCAGTCCGCTGTTGGGGGCGTGGAATCGAGTGCGGCTGAATGAACCCCGAAGCCACGAAGGGCACGAAGCGAAGCCAGTGCTGCCCCCAGTCTTCATCATGACCTTCGTGTCTTCGTGGTTCATGCGCCTTTTTCCTTCAAGCCGGCCCGCCACTCCCCCAACCTCCGCGTATGGAATTGTCCGCCGATGAAATCCAGTGCGCCGTCCGCGCCGCGCTCGCCGAGGACATCGGGCCGGGTGATGTGACCACGCTCGCCACCGTCCCGGAATCGGCGATGGCGAGTGCTGAGATGGTGGCGCGCGAACCGCTCGTGCTCGCGGGACTGGCCTGCGCGGAGGTGGCCTTCAGTGAACTTGACCGCGCCCTCCACATGGTCCCGCACGCGGAGGACGGCGAATCGTGTGCAACGGGACAAGTCCTCCTACAAGTCACCGGCCCAGCCCGCGCCATCCTGATGGCGGAGCGCGTGGCCTTGAACTTCGTGCAGCGGCTCTCGGGCGTCGCCACGCTCACTGCGCAGTTCGTTGCGCTGGTGCAGGGCACACGCACCAAGATTCTCGACACCCGCAAGACCACGCCTGGCTGGCGGCGCTTGGAGAAATACGCCGTGCAGTGCGGCGGCGGCACAAACCACCGCGTCGGTCTGTTCGACCTCGTGCTCATCAAGGACAACCACCTCGCCGCGCTGCGTCACGAGTCGCCCAACGCCATCGCCGCCGCCGTGCAACGCGCCCGGACGGCGTATCCCAGCCTCCAGGTCGAGGTCGAGGCCGACACGCTGGAGCAGGTGCGCCAGGCCGTCGAGGCGAGCGCCGACATCATCTTGCTCGACAACATGAGCCTCGCCGACTTGCGCGCCGCCGTGGCCCTGGTCGGTGGCCGCGCGCAGACCGAAGCGAGTGGCGGGGTGAACTTGCAGACTGTCCGCGCCATCGCTGGGACCGGCGTGGACTTCATCTCCGTCGGAGCCCTCACGCACTCCGCGCGCGCCGTGGACATTGCGCTGGACTTTGAAAGCTGATAGCCGAGCCCGCCATGACCGCTGACGCCCAAATCCTCACCGCGATGCGCCGCGCCGGAGCCGGCTCCGTGTCCGGCGCGGACCTCGCGCAGCAGCTCGGCATGAGCCGCGCCGCCGTCTGGGCGCGGATTGAGGAACTGCGCAAGCTCGGCTACGAAATCACCGCCAACCCGCACCAAGGCTACCGCCTCCTCAGCACGCCTGATGCCTTGCACGCCGACGACTTGCTCGCGCGCCTACCAGATAACCAAATCGTGGGCCGCGACATCCGCGTCTTCGAGGAGACCAACTCCACCAACGACGTGGCCGAGAAGCTCGCGCGCGACGGCGTGAAGGAAGGCGTCGTAGTCTTCGCCGAAGCGCAGAAGAAAGGCCGTGGCCGGCTCGGGCGGCAGTGGCTTTCACCAGCGCGGAAAGGCCTGTGGTTTTCCGTGCTGCTCCGCCCCGACCTGCGTCCGCAGTCGGCGACGCAACTCACCGTCGTCGCCGCCACCGCGCTGGCCCGCGCGATTCGCAAGCAGACGAACCTCGCGCCGGAAATCAAATGGCCGAATGACATTCTCCTGCGCGGCAAGAAGGTCGCCGGCATCCTCACCGAACTCAGCGCCGAGCTCGACCGCGTGAAGTATGTCATCATCGGCATCGGCGTGGACGTGAACTTGACGGCGGACGACCTGCCGCCGGAGTTGCGAAAGATTGCCACCTCCCTCCGCATCGAGTCCGGCCAGTCCGTGTCCCGGCCTGAACTCGCCGCCGCCGTGCTGCGCGAGTTGGACGCGGACTACGCGCGGCTGCGCGCCGGGCAGTTCGAGACCGTGGCCAACGAGTGGGAGGCGCAATGCACCACGCTGGGCCGCAACGTGACCATCCGCATCGGCGACCGCGTGCAGAGCGGCGTGGCGGAGTCGCTCGACGCCGAGGGCGCGCTGCTCCTGCGCACGCAGCACGGGCGGCTGGAGCGCATCCTCGGCGGCGACGTGACGGTGGAGAAAGTATGAACAACAGAGTGATGGAGTGGTGGAGTATTGGATTGATGGCGGGGGCCGTCTCGCACTGCTTCATCACTCCAATACTCCATCACTCCAGGATCCCATGATTCTGCTCCTCGACATCGGCAACACCCACACGCACCTCGGCCTCGCCGACGCACACGGCGTGCATAAACAGGCGAACCTCAAGACCGCGCTGTGGGCGACGAACACGGCAGCCGCACCGCTGCGCCGCTTCGTCGGCAAGGCGGCAGTGGAAGGCGTGGCCTTGTGCAGCGTGGTGCCCACCGTGACCGGGCAGGTCGTCGCGCTAGCGCACCAAGAATTTGCTGTCACCGCCCTGGTGCTGACCCCGCGCACCATCGCGGGCGTGGGCATCAATTATCCCCAGCCCAACCGCATCGGTCCGGACCGCTTGGCCAACGCCGTCGCGTTGCACCACCACTTCGGCGCGCCGTCGGTGGCCGTGGCGTTTGGAACCGCGCTCGCGTTTGATGTGGTGGATAAGCATGGCGATTACGTCGGCGGCATCATCGCGCCGGGGCTGGCGGCGATGACGGACTACCTGCACGACAAGACCGCGCTGCTGCCGCGCATCACGATTCGCGAGACCAGTTCGGTCATCGGCAAGAGCACCCGTGAGGCGATGCTCATCGGCGCGGTGCACGGCTATCGCGGGCTGGTGCGGGAGTTGATTCTGGAGCTGAAGCGCGAGTTAAAATGCCGCCGTCTGCCGGTGGTCGCGACGGGTGGCTACGCGGAGTTGCTAGCGGCGAAGCTGCCGGAAATCACCGCCGTGGAGCCGAACCTGACGTTGGAAGGGCTGCGACTGGTCTGGCTGGCCCGGCACAAGTAGTGGGGCAGGCGTCCCGCCTGCCGGTGTCCGCCGGGCGTCCCGCCGGGCGAACGCACTGACTGCAAGCGGGACGCTGGCAAGACTACGGCCGCCGGGACGGCTGGCCCACTAAACCTTGCCTCGCTCCGCCCCCGCCGGTTGAATCCGCCGCGCATGAACCGCATCACCGCCCGTTTCGCCCAGCTCCAGCAAGCCGCCCAGAAGGCGCTGGTGGTTTACATCGGCGCGGGCGACCCGCATCTCGAAGCCACGCGCCAGCTCGCGCTCGCCTTCGACCGCGCGGGCGTGGACATCCTCGAGCTCGGCGTCCCCTTCAGCGACCCGCTGGCCGACGGTCTCGTGAATCAGCTCGCTGCCCAACGTGGCCTGGAGAGCGGCACCACTCCGCCGAAGCTACTGGCGACCATCGCCGCGATTCGGCGTGAGTCCGAGATTCCCATTGTCCTCTACGTTTACTTCAACCTCCTGCACCGCTGCGGCGTGGCCAAGTTCATCGCCGACGCGGCCAGCGCGGGCGTGGACGGCCTGCTCGTGCTCGACCTGCCGCCCGAGGAAGCCGACACCTACGAGCAACTGCTGCGCGACGCCGGCCTCTGCGCCATCTGGCTCGTCGCGCCCACCACGCCGGACGA
>JAYTIO010000395.1:0-8638 GCA_043731805.1 Pedosphaera sp.
AGCCGCACTTCCTTCCGGACGAGGTGACCCAGCGCGCTGCCGTGCCCCAGTGTGAACCGTCCGGTAAACTCGGCGAACGGCTTCGTCAGCACCGCCGGGAGGGAGAGTTCTTGTCCGTGACCGTGGCGGTCCTCCAAGCACTGGAAGCGCCGGCAGCCCCAGAGAAGCATCAGGCCGGCATAGATGCCAAATGCTGCGATGAAGACGATGACGTTTAGAACCCAGCGTCGTGGCGAATCAAGCCCGTCCGGAAGAAACCACAGGCAGAGTATGAACACACCGAACGGACACATGAACGTCAACGCGACGCCCCCGATGGTGCCGCGTGCCAGCGAGGTCAGCCCCGGCCCGGTGCAGAAGCCAAGGAGCAATGGCAGAATCCAAACGGCAGTCGCAGCAAGTGCGTCGTCACTCGACCCGAATTTCGTGTTGGTCGCGCTCCACCGAAAGTATCCGAGCACCGTGAGCCACAGGCACAGACCTACCAAGGCCGCTCCCAAAACGAGCAGCTTCTCTCCCCAGATGCGTCGCCTCGGGACGGGCTGGGAAAGCAGCAGGCCCATGGTGCGATGCTGGAACTCCTGGCCAACGACAAACGACCCCAGCAGAACGCAGCCAAAGGCGTAAACTGACCAGGAGAAAGCCAGCGCATCGAAGCGTTCGATGAGCAGCGACAAGCCCATCAAGCCAGCTATCGCCGCCCACATCGGCAGCAGCGCGCGGGTTTCCTTCCACAGTCGCAGGCGGGTGTGCGCGTTCATGGGTGGTGATGGAGTGCGGGGACGGCGCTTTGGTTGGGCCACCGGATTTCTAGCCACGGATGAAACACGGACCGAACACGGATGAAGCCAGCCCTTCGCCCGCGCGGGCATCCGTGTTTCTTCCGTGTTCCATCCGTGGCTAAAATCGAGTGCGTCTTCATTGCAGGGTGACCCGGAAGATGTCCTCCAGCGTGAGCGCCTCGGTCACCAGTTCGTCGGGCTTCAGCGCGCGGAGTTGGTCCAGGATCGCGGCGGACGCGCCGTTGGCGATGAGTTCCAGTTCGCGACCCGTCACGCGCGACTGGAGCACGCCGGGGAACTTGAGTTCCGGCGGCGTTTCCCCAAAGCGCGCCCGGATGCGCTGGTAACGCGCGCGGGCCTCGTCCGCCTCCAGCGTCAGCACGGCGCGGCCCGCGTCCACGATGGTGAACTCATCTATCAACCCCTCGAACTCGCTGATGAGATGCGTGGAGACGAAGACGGTGCGCCGCTCGGGGTCCGCCTCCTGATATGCGCCGATGACGGTCTGGATGAACTCGCGGCGCACGATGGGGTCCAGCCCGCTGGTCGGCTCGTCGAGCACGAGCAGCTCCGGCTCGGCAGCGATGGCCCCGATGAGCGCGAGTTGCGTGCGCTGGCCCTTGGAGAGCGCGCCGGTCTTCTTCGTGGCGTCGAGACGGAACTGGCCGAGGAGGTCGGCCTCGGATTTGCGGTTCCAATGCGCGCGGAAGGAGGCGAGGTAATCCAGCGTCTCGCGCACGGTCATCCACGGGTAGAACGCGACCTGGTCGGGCACGTAGGCGAGGCGGGACTTCACGGCCACTTCATCGCGCTCGGGGTCCAGGCCGAAGACGCGGACGGTGCCGGCGTCGGGGCGCAGCAAGTTGAGGAGGCACTTGATGGTGGTGGTCTTGCCCGCGCCGTTGCGGCCAAAGAGGCCGTAGCAGCGGCCCGGCTGCACGGTGAGGTCGAGGCCGTTGACGGCGTCGTGCTTACCGTAGCGACGGACGAGTCCGGTGAGGGCGATGGCGGGGGTGGGGGTGGTGCTCATACGAAGCCTTTCACTTGTGAACTGCGGGTTTGAACCACTGACTTGCACTGACCTGCACTGATGCAGACTTGGCGGAGGTGCGCCAAGGCGGAGGGCTGTAACTTGAGCGGGTCGGACGTCTCGATTTTAACGCAGAGACGCAAAGGACGCGGAGGACCACAGAGGGGGCGCAACCCGGCAGGCAACGCCGGCCTTTCTCAGTTGGCTCTCTGCGAACCTCTGCGTCCTCTGCGCCTCTGCGTTGAGGTAAAACCTTCCCCAACAGGAAACCGGCCACAGGCTTCGCTCCGCTTTCAGGTAAGTGCCGGTTAGTGTCCATCAGTGGTTCAGGTCGCTGGTTGAGTTCACTCCGGTTGCGCGTGGGCTTCCTTGCGTTCGGCGAAGGCGTCGAGGCGCTGGCGGAAGAGCTTGAGCAGCTCGGCGTCAGCGACTTGGTAGTGGTGCGCCTGCACGATGGCGGCGTCCAGCAGCTCGCCGAGGGCGTGGTGCTTGGCGTCCTTCTTGAGCCGCGAAGCGCCGTCCTTCACGAAGCAGCCCTTGCCCGCCGCCGTCGCAATGACACCCTCGCTCTCCAGCTCGGTGTAGGCCTTGGCGACGGTGTTGCGGTTCACGCGCAACTCCTCGGCCAGCCCGCGGATGCCGGGGAGCGGGTCGCCAGGGCGCAGCTTGCCGGAGGCCGCCGCCGCCTTCACCTGCTCGACGATTTGCAGGTAAACCGGGAGGCCGGACTTGAAGTTGACGGTGAAGAGCATGGCGGCGACGGTGCCTAGTGTCCTATGACTGTAGGACAGTCAGCCTAACTGTCAACCAGGATTTTAGACCGTCCGGGCGCGCGGGCGCACCGGCGGTAGCGGCGGTCGGTGACCGCCGGGTTTGGGCTAGCGTCCGGCGCTCACCGGGCGCCGCGACAGTTTTAGCACGGGCCGTTAAGCACTTGCCCGCCGCGTCGCTCTTGCCCCTAATCGCGCGGTGCCGGTCTGACCCATGCCCGCTCCCAAATCCAGTTTCCTCGACAAAGTCCTCGGCCGCATCGGGCGGCTGGACGCGGAAGGCTTGCAGACCGTCATCCAGCGGCTCGCCCGCGAGCGCAGCTTTCTGGAGACGCTCTTCGACGTGATCGAGGACGGCGTGCTCGTCGTGGACGAACAGGGCCGCGTCATCTACTTCAACGAAGCCGTCACCAGCCTGCTGGGCCTCCAGCACGATGCCGACGAAGGCCAGCTCATCACCCGCTTCCTGCCCGGTCTCGATTGGAAAAAACTCGCCCGCTGGGACAAGTCCGGCGGCCCGCAGGTGCTCCGCCACGAGCTGGAGGTCGAGTGGCCGCGCCCGCGTTTCCTGCGCCTCTACACCGCGCCGCTCGACGGCGAAGCCACCGGCGCGTCCGGCGTGGCGCTGATTCTCCACGACGCCACCGAGGCGCGGCAGAAGACGTTCGAGGCCATCGAGAGCGAACGGATGCAGGCGCTCACGCTCCTGGCCGCGAGCGTCGCCCACGAGATTGGCAACCCACTCAACGCGCTGCACATCCACCTCCAGCTCATGGAGCGGGAGTTGAAGAAGCTCCGCGTGCCCGACGCCGGCCCCAAGCCCACTCGCCTCACGCGCTACCGCGAGTCGCGCCGGGCCGAGGCCGACACGGCCAATAGCGTCGAGAAGTTGCAGGGCTATCTGAACGTGGCGAAGGGCGAGATCACGCGGCTGGACTACATCGTCTCGCAATTCCTCCAGGCCCTCCGTCCCTCGCCGCTCAAGCTCCAGCCCGCGTCGTTGCATGAGATCATTCGCGAGTCCCTGGAGCTGCTCGGTCCGGAGCTGAAGAACCGCCGCCTGCACGTGGAGCAGAAGCTGCCCACCAACCTGCCCCTCACCCCCCTGGACGGCGCGCAGATCAAGCAGGTGCTCGTCAACCTCATCAAGAACGCCATGCAGGCCATGACCAAGGGCGGCACGCTCACGCTCGCCGCCGGCGAAGGCGCGGGCGGCGTGTGGTTCAGCGTCAACGACACCGGCGGTGGCATCCCGCAGGAGCAGATCAACCGCATCTTCGAGCCGTTCTACACGACGAAGGCCAAGGGCAGCGGGCTGGGCCTGATGATCGTGCAACGCATCGTGCGTGAACACGGCGGACGAATCGAGCTGGAGAGCCGCGTGGACGAAGGCACGCAGTTCCGCGTCTGGCTCCCGCTGCACGACCGTAAGCCGAAGCTGCTCGCCGCCGGCCTGCACGACTGACCCGCTTTTTGCCACAGATGGACACAGATGAAACACAGATTGGAAGCATCAAGGCCGGCCGGCAGGAACTGTGAACTGCGGAACGGCTCCGTCCGATTCCTGTTTTCCTGCCTTCCAGATTCATCCCCATCTGTGTTTCATCTGTGTCCATCTGTGGCAAAAACTAGCGCCTCACGCCCATGCTGAAAGACACTGTCGCCAAATACCGCCCGTTCCCCGGCGTTCACCTCCCGAACCGCCAGTGGCCCAGCCGCGTGCTCACCCACGCGCCGCTCTGGTGCAGCGTGGACTTGCGCGATGGCAACCAAGCCCTCGCCGTGCCCATGAATGTCGCGCAGAAGCTTGAGCTGTTTCAGGCGCTGGTGAAGTGCGGCTTCAAGCACATCGAGGTCGGCTTCCCCTCCGCCTCGAACACCGAGTTCGCCTTCAACCGCCTGCTCATCGAGAAGGGTCTGATCCCCGACGACGTGACCATCCAGGTGCTCGTGCAGGCGCGCGAGGACCTCATCGAGAAAACCTTCCAGTCGCTTATCGGCGCGAAGCGGGTGGTCATCCACATGTATAACTCGACCTCGCCCGCGCAGCGCCGCGTGGTGTTCGGCAAGTCGAAGGATGAAATCAAGGCCATCGCCGTCCACGGGGCGAAGCTCATCAAAGACCGGCTCCACCGCCTCGTTGGCACGGACGTAACGCTCCAGTATTCGCCCGAGAGCTTCTCCGCCACCGAGGTCGAGTATGCCAAGGAAATCTCCGAGGCGGTCATGGACGTGTGGCAGCCCACGCCGGAGCGGAAGATGATTCTGAATCTGCCCGACACGGTCGAGGTCGCGATGCCGAATGTTTACGCGGACCAAATCGAGTGGATGTGCACGAACATCAAGCACCGCGACTCGCTCATCATCAGCCTCCACACGCACAACGACCGCAACACCGGCACCGCCGCGACCGAGTTGGGCCTGCTCGCCGGCGCGGACCGCGTCGAGGGCACGCTCTTCGGCAACGGCGAGCGCACGGGCAACCTCGACCTTGTCACCGTGGCGCTGAACCTCTACATGCACGGCATCGACCCGCAGCTCGACTTCAGCGACCTGAATGCGGTGCGTGAAGTCTATGAGCGCTGCACCGGCATGACGGTTCCGCCCCGCCAACCTTACGCGGGCGAGCTGGTCTTCACCGCGTTCAGCGGCTCGCACCAGGACGCCATCAAGAAGGGTTTGGCCGAGTGGGAGCAGGGCGGGCGCACGCACTGGGACGCGCCGTATCTCACGATTGACCCGCGCGACTTGGGCCGCGAATACCGCGAGGTCATCCGCGTGAACAGCCAGTCCGGCAAGGGCGGGGTGGCTTACCTGCTCGAAAGCGAGTTCGGCATTGAGTTGCCGAAGGACATGCAACGCGAGTTCGGCCCCATCGCGAACGACCTCGTGGACGCGCTGGGTCGCGAGGTGAAGGGCGAGGAGCTGAAGGCGATGTTCTGGAAGGAATACATCGAGCGCACCACGCCGTGGTCGCTCATCCATTTCCATGCGGACGGCGTGGACGGCGTGTTCCGCTGCCGCGCGAGCCTGTTGAAGGACGGCGTGGAGCAGAAGCTCAACGGCGAAGGCAACGGCCCCATCGCCGCCTTCGTGAACGCGCTCGCCAACGCCGGTGCGCCGAAGTTCGAGGTCGCCTACTACAAGGAGCACGCCCTCAGCGCCGGTTCGCAAGCCGTCGCCATCGCCTACATCCAAATCAAGCTCGCTGACGGCAAGGTCCGCTGGGGCGCGGCGGCGGACACGAACATCGAACTCGCCTCCATCAAGGCCGTCCTCAGCGCGCTCAACCGCGCGTGAGGCGGCCGACGCTTGGGGCGCAACGTGGTGGTGGCTGGAACGAACCGCTGCCGTAGAAAAGGCAGCGTCGGCCGTCAAGGCTCACCAAGGCACATCGCTTCCACGCGTCTTCTCCCTCTCCCTTCATCGGATGAGGGGAGAGAACCCACGAGCCGCCGAAGCTCCCGATTTCAGCCCCTGAACCCGCGTTGGTAGGGCGCGCTGTCCTCAGCGCGCCGCCGAGGCCATGTGGCGGGCGGGTGGCCGACGGCGGGCTGAGGACAGCCCGCCCTACCCACCACTGGTTCATGGGTAGGGCCGGGGTGAGGGGTTGCGTGCGTCGGCGTTGGTGCCCCTACCCCTCATCCGGCCTGCGGCCCCCTTCTCCCCTCCTCCGAGGAAGGGAGAAGGCGTGCGCCGTGGCCCTCGCTTGGCCTTCCACCGACTGACAGAAGGAATGGGTATTACACGTTGAACTTGAAGAGCAGCACGTCGCCGTCCTTCACCACGTATTCCTTGCCTTCCATGCGGTAGAGACCCTTCTCCCGCGCGCTCGCAACGGAGCCGAGCTTCACCAGGTCGTCGTAGGCGACGGTCTCGGCCTTGATGAAGCCACGCTCGAAGTCGGAGTGGATGACGCCCGCCGCCTTGGGCGCGGTGTCGCCGGCGTGGATGGTCCAGGCGCGGACTTCCTTCTCGCCAGCCGTGAAGTAGGTGCGCAGGCCCAGCAGATGGTAGGTGCCGCGAATGAGCGCACCCACGCCGCTCTCGTCCACGCCCAGTTCCTTGAGGAAGGCCTTCGCCTCCTCGGGCGTGAGGTCGGTGAGGTCACTCTCGATCTGCGCGCTGATGACAACGGCTTCGCAGGCGAGATGCGTCTTGGTGTAGTCGCGGACTTTCTGGACGTAGGCGTTCGTCGCGGCGGTGGCGAGGTCGGACTCCTTCACGTTGCAGGCGAAGATGGTGGGCTTGTCCGTGAGCAGCCAGAAGGTGCGGGAAATGACCTTCTCCTCGGGCGTGAGCTGCACGGACAGCGCGAGCTTGCCGGAGTCGAGCACGGGCTCGAACTTCGCGAGCACGGCGTCCTCGGCAATGGCAACCTTGTCGCCGCGCTTGGCGTCCTTGGCGACTTTCTCGCGGCGCTTCTTCACGGACTCGAGGTCGGCGAGGACCAACTCGGTGTTGATGATCTCGATGTCGCGGACGGGGTCCACGCTGCCGGTGACGTGGTGGATGTCCGCGTCCTCGAAGCAGCGGACGACCTGAACGATGGCGTCCACCTCGCGAATGTGGGTGAGGAACTTGTTGCCCAGGCCCTCGCCCGTTGCCGCGCCTTTTACGAGGCCGGCAATGTCCACGAACTCGATGGCGGCCGGGATGACGACGTTCGTCTTGGCAATCTTCTGGAGCACATACATCCGGTCGTCGGGCACGGTGACGACGCCGATGTTCGGGTCAATGGTGCAGAAGGGGTAATTCGCCGCCTCGGCCTTGCGGGTGCGAGTGACGGCGTTGAAGAGGGTGGACTTGCCGACGTTCGGCAGACCGACGATTCCAGCTTTGAGCATAAGAGGGCGCAGAGCGTGCGCGGGAGCCGGGGCATTGCAAGCGCAAAGGCGGGACAGCGCACGGGCTGAAACCCAATGCCCCACGCTGGGCGCGTGCGCTCCCGGTTCAACGGTCACGGTGCGGGCCGAGCTGGCAACGGGCGGAGGAGCTTCAGTTTCGTTCATCTTGCCGCCCGGCTGATTTAGCGAAAGTGAAACGTGGAGAAGGGGCTTGCCAACCTGCGGGGCGGACCGCAAAACTGCGTCGTCTCAAACACGACAATTTATGGCCGACATCGCTAACAAATACGAAAACAACGTCCCCGGAAAATACTTCGTGGACAACCAGTGCATTGACTGCGACCTGTGCCGCGAAACAGCCCCGGAGAACTACACCCGCTATGACGACGGCGGTTACTCCTACGTGAAGAAGCAGCCCGAGACGCCCGAGGAAGAGGCGCAGTGTAAGGAAGCCAAGGAAGGCTGTCCCGTGGAAGCCATCGGCGACAACGGGTGAGCCACTCCCCTTTCGAGTAAACACCCGCCCGCGCGAGCCGGCGGGTGTTTTGCTTTTCACCCATGCGTGGGGCAGGTGCGAAAGCGAGCAAGTGAGCCGGTGGAAAAACACCTCGACTCCCGCAGCACCTTCACACTTTCTCACTCTGCCACTTTTCCACCTGCTCACCTTATCTCCCTCCGCAACAACTCCAGCACCTGGAGCGCGGTCACATACTTGAAGGTCTCGCGGTCGTAACGGTTCAACGCGTTGATGACCTTGGTGCCGCCCACCGCAGCCAGCGCGATGAAGACGGTGCCCACGGGCTTCTCCGGGGTGCCGCCGCCTGGTCCCGCGATACCCGTGACGGCCAGCGCGAAGTCCGCCCCCGTCCGGGACCGTGCGCCTTCGGCCATCTCGCGGGCGACCGCCTCACTCACGGCACCGTGCGCGGCGAGCGTCACGGCGGATACGCCGAGGAAGTTTTGCTTCGCCGCGTTGCTGTAAGTCACCAACCCCGCGCGGAACACGGCGGACGCACCGGGCACGTTCGTCAGCCGGTTCGCAATGAAGCCGCCGGTGCAGGACTCGGCCAGCGCGAGTGTTTGTTGCCGCTCGGCGAGGCGGCGCAACAACACTTGCTCCAGCTCGTCATCGCCCTCCCCGAAGATGTGTTCGCCAGCCAGCCCGTAAACGATGCGCGCCGCCTCAGCCACGTCGGCGTCCGCCCCGCA
>JAYTIO010000396.1:0-6461 GCA_043731805.1 Pedosphaera sp.
AAGGCGGAAATCATGCCCGACTTCCTCCACCTCTCGAAGGCCGGCTACCAAATCTGGGCCGACGCCATCACGCCCAAGCTCGCCGAGCTGACGAAGTAATCCGGTAGGGCCGCGCTGCGCGCGGCCTCGTCCCTCCAAACTCACACGCGAACGCGGAGCCTGGCTCCGCGTTTTGCTTTTCAGGCCAGCGCAATCGCCTCCTCCACCAGCAGCACCGGCACGTTGCGGCGCACCGGGTAGAGCGCCTGGCCATCGGCCCGCACCAGCCCGCCGTCGAGCTGCGTGGTGACCGACTGTCCGGCCGCGTTGCGCAACCGCCCGGCGGCGGCAAGCGCATTGAGCCGTGCGACCACCGCCGGTTCAGCGACGGCCAGCGGCTGCCGCGTCGCTGGGCAGCGGAGGAGGGAGAGCAGTTCAGTGTTCATACGCTGGCGCGCACGCTACGACCCGCCTCCGCCTCTGTGAACTTCCGAGTTGCCCCGCCCCCGCGCCGACCAGAACACTCCCCCGCATGGAAATGCTCCGCGCCCAAGTGCCCGCCGATTGGCTTCCGCGCACGCTGGCCAACTTGCCCGCCGTGCTCGTGGACCACGCGCACCTCGAACGCAAGGCCGCCACCACCGCCATCACGCTCGAGCGCTACCACGACCTCTTCGGCCGCGTCGAGGAGCTCAATGCCATCGCCATCGAGGAGCTCCAGCACTTCCAGCTCGTGCTCGCGCTGCTCAAGCGCCGGGGCATCCCCTTCGCCCAGCCGCACCCCAGCCCGTGGATTTCCGGCCTCATGCACGCCATGCGCAAGGGCACGCGAATGCAGGTCATTGACCACCTCCTCTGCTGCGCGCTCATCGAGGGCCGGAGCTGCGAGAAGTTTCAGTTGCTCGCCCGCGCGCTCCCGACCCACGACCCGGAGCTGGCCGCCTTCTACGCCAGCCTCGTCGAGTCCGAGGGCAACCACTACGCCACCTACCTCCTTATGGCCCGCGCCATTGACGACGCCGAGACCACCCGCCGCCTCGACTTCTTCCTGGACCTCGACGCCGAGCTGATCCGCCAGCCCCACGACCTGCCCATCCTGCATTGAAACGGAAACCGGATGGAAATTGGCCGCGAAAGGACGCAGAGAGCGCAAAGAATTCCTTCAGAAGAGCAGCCCGCGAAATGCAGTTCACCCGACAGCGGGGGAAACGCCGATGACCGCCCATACCACTTGTTTTCTTTGTGTCCTCTGCGCCCTTTCGTGGCTAATCCCAAGTTGCTTTCAGGACTGCAACCACCGTTTGCCCGCCAGCGGGAATCTTCCTGAACACGCCCCGCGCACCTCCCGTCTGCCCTCCGCAACCAAATCTGTTATGCACCCATTTCAATCGCCCCGTGCCCTGTCGCTCCTGACCGCCGCCCTGCTCACCGCGCCTTTCCTCGCCCCCGCCGCCGAAGCGCCGAAGGAAGATTCCAAGAAAGGTCCGCTGCCCATCGCCAAGTCCAAGCGCTCCACCAAGGTGGACTTCGAGAAGGAAATCCTCCCCCTCCTCCGCCGCAATTGTCTCTCCTGCCACAACTCCCAGAAGGGCGAGGACGGCGTCAACCTCGAGACGCCCCAGACCATCGCCAAGGGCGGCGACACCGGCAAAATCGTGGACCCCAAGAAGGCCGAGGGCAGCTCGCTCTTCCGCGTCGCGGTGCACACGAGCAAGCCGCACATGCCCCCCGCCGGCAACAAGGCCGGCGCGAAAGACCTCAACCCCGACGAACTCGCGCTGCTCAAGCTCTGGATTGACCAAGGCGCCACCGGCGACGTGAAGGGCGGCGGCCCCATCGTCTGGCAGCCCTTGCCCGAGGGCCTCAATCCCATCTACGCCGTCGCGCTCACGGATGACGGCCAGTTCGCCGCCGCTGGCCGCGCGAACCAGATTCATCTCTTCCACGTCCCCACCGCCTCGACCATCGGTCGCCTCACCGACCCCGCCCTGCTCGCGGACAAGACCTACGCCCGCCCCGGCGTTGCCCACCGCGACATGACCTACGCGCTCGCCTTCAGCCCCGACGGCAACACGCTCGCGTCCGGCAGCTACCGCGAGGTGAAGCTCTGGCAACGCCCCGTGAACGTGCAGAAACAAACCCTCCCCGGTGCAGCCGAACTCCTCGCCACCAGCCCCGACGGCAAGTGGCTCGCCGCCGCCAGCGGCAACGACATCAAGCTCTGGAGCCTCCCCGCCCTCACGCCCGGCAAGACGCTCTCCGGCCACACCAGCCCGGTGAAGTCCCTCTCCTTCGCCACCAACTCCGCTCGCCTCGCCTCCGGCGCGGACAAGACCGCCCGCGTCTGGAACCTCGCCGACGGCGCGCTCTTCGCCGAAGTCACCGCCACGAACGATGTTGTCTCCGTCGCCCTGCTCCCGGACGGCAAACGCCTCGCCACCGCGCACGGCGACAAGAACATTCTCACCTGGAAACTCCCCGAAGCCGCCGGTGGCAAAGCCGAACCCGGCCCCGTCATCGCCGGCACCGGAGCCATCACCCTGCTCGCCGCGCTCCCGCCCGCGCAGCTCCTCGCCACCGGCCCCGACGGCGTCGTGCGCGTGCTCGACGCCGACAAGGGCAGCGCCGTCCGCACCCTCGCCCACGGCAGCCCTGTCGCCGCCCTCGCCGTCAGCCCGGATGGCAAGACCCTCGCGAGCCTCGGCCTCACGAACACTTACGCGAAGCTCTGGAACGCCGCTGATGGCAAGGCGATTGCCGACATTCGTGGCGACCGCTACGTGTCCGACCGCGTCGCCGCCCAAGGCCGCGACCTGACCTTCGCCAACAACGAAGTGACCTACCAGAAGGCCGCGCAGAAGAAGGCCGAGGACGAACAGAAGAAAGCCGACGACGCCTCGAAGAAGGCCGAGGAAGAGCGCGTGAAGCTGGAGAAGACCCATCCTGAGAACGTGAAGAAGCTCGCCGAGGCCACCACGGCCAAAGTCGCCGCCGAGAAGGCGAAGACCGAAGCCGAGGCCCCGCAGAAGAAAGCCGCCGACGCCAAGGACGCCGCCGACAAAGCCGCCACCGACGCCGACGCCGTTGCGAAGACCGCCGCCGACGCCCTCGCCAAAGCCGACGCCGCCGGCAAGCCCGCCGCCGAGAAGACTTCCACCGAAGCCGCCGCGAAAGCCAAGACCGCCGCCGACGCCAAAGCCGCCGCCGAGAAGGCGCTCACGGAGTTGAACGCCAAGCTCAAGGAAACCACCGACAAGTTCACCGCCGACAACAAGAAGTTCACCGACGCCACCGCCGAGGTCCGCAAATACACCGACGCCGAGGATGCCGCCAAGCGCGCCGCCGTGGACGCCAAGCGCGAAGTGGACGACGTGGCCAAGGCCAAGGTCGCCCTCGCCGAGGCCGAGACCGCACAGAAGAAGGTCGAGGCCGCCACTGCCGACGCCAAGAAGGCCCAGACCGCCGACGAGAAGCTGATTCGCGCCTTGGCCTTCTCACCGGACGGCAAGAGCCTCGTGACGGCGGGCGAAGACGGCATCGTCCGCACCTGGAGCGCGGCGGATGGCAGCGGCGTGGAGAATTTCAAGGGCCACACCGGCGCGGTGAAGGCCGTCGCCTTCGCGGTCGGCGCGGCGGTTTCCGCCGGCAGCGACGGCAAGCTCCTCGTCTGGGACACGCAGCCGGAATGGAAGTTGGTTCGCACCATCGGCTCCGCCACCGCCGCCTCGCCCCTCACGGGCCGCGTGAACACCCTCGCCTTCAGCCCCGACGGCAAGACCCTCGCCACCGGCAGCGGCGAGCCTTCCCGCAGCGGCGAGCTGAAGCTCTGGGACGCCGCCACCGGCGCGCTCGTGAAAGAGTTCAAGGGCGCGCACAGCGACACCGTGCAGAGCCTCGACTTCTCCGGCGACGGCAAGCTCCTCGTCAGCGGCGCAGCGGACCGCTTCGTGAAGGTCTGGACCGTGGCGGACACCAAGCTCGTGAAATCCTTCGAGGGCCACACCCACCAAGTCCTCGGCGTCACGCTCAAGCGCGACGGCCGCATCGTGGCCAGCGCGGGCGCGGACAACGCGGTGAAAATCTGGAGCCTCGTCACCGGCGAGGTCGTCCGCACCGTGGCCGGCTTCAGCAAGGAAGCCACCTCCATCAGCCACGTCGGCGTGGGTGACCAGTTCCTCGCCACCGGCGGCGACGGCAAGGTCCGCCTCATCAACGAGGCCGGCGGCGACGCCCGCACCTTCGCCGGCGCGACCGACTTCATGTATGCCGGCGCCGCCACGCCCGACGGCAAGGTCGTCATCGCCGGCGGCCAGGACGGCATCCTCCGCCTCTGGAACGGCGCGACCGGCACCAGCATCGCCACCTTCGAGCCGCCCAAGGCCGCGACCCCCGAGCCGCAGAAGACGGCGGCGAAGTAAGCGCGCCGCGAACTCCGCGAGGTCTTGGAGTGCGCCAGCCCTCTGGCGCTTTTCCGCACCCGCAACCGAAAGCGTCAGAGGACTGCCGCGCTCCAAGACGCTGGCGCGTTGGCCATGCGCTGACCTTCACAGGGGACGACCTCGGGCATTGCACCTCATCCTGGATTACGCCGCCTTGCTAGCAGCGGCACTTTTAAGATCCGCGCTGAATTGCCAAAGTAACTGATCGTTAATCTTCGCAAGCTTAGAGCCAGCTTGCGCAATCTCGATGTAGTGTAGTGGCTCAATCTCGTAAGGCCCGATGCCTTTCATCCTCTTCACGTCAACGAATCCCCACTCATCCGAGCCGTTCGGATTCTGGCATAGCGGGCTGTGCGCCAGTTTGTTGCGGATGCTGGACAGTTGGGCGGCTTCATCCCAAAGCTCAATTGCTTTCAACTTTCTATCGTCTCGAAGGCTTGAATGCGTAATTAGCTCGCGGACGAGGGCGATTCGCTTGCTCAACGGCATATCAATCGCTCTATCGCGAACGCTCAAGCCTGTGCTGAGTGCCGTTATCCATTGGAAGGTCGTCATCTCCAATGCTCCGAAATTGATAATGAACCCACCGACAAGCAACGGCCATTTATGTTCTTTTGAGGTATCCATACAATCGAGTGTAATGAGAGCCGCGAGCGGGGTGGGCCGCGTCCCTAGCGAATTCTTACTAGATCGCCTCCTTGCAACCAGCCCAGCATGAAGAATGGGCGAGCTGCTTCATCCGCCGCGTGCATCGTATCCGGTGGATGACTAGCGGCAAAGCTGTTGAAAGATGAAGCTTTTCGAGCGAAATGCGCTGCAGATTCTGGGTTGGCGAGTATCAATGACTGCACCTGTGCTTCAGTTCGCGCCAGCATCAAGAAACCTCCGAAAGCTTGCGTGGAAATCGGTGTGGATGTTGGTGAAGAAGAACCTGATTCCGCGTTCCGTGGCGTGCCGGACAGCAAAGCGCGAAGGTGGTTGAGTTGACGTCGGTGGGCTTCGGCTATCCGTGGCTGGTCATTCATTTTCGCTCGGGTAACTTTGTTGGCGGCTTGAGTTGTTATCATGCGTTACCGATAATCCTTTCACGGTCAACTGTCCAGCGGAAAGTGAGTGTTCACTCGCAGCGGTCCGCCATCGTCCTCTGAGGCGTCGAGCGCGTGTGGTCGGGGCAGCATTGTATTTCCTCGTGCGCTACCATCTTAAGATAAGCCACTTGCGTCACTTTGGTAACGTCAAAACTCTCCGGCTGCACGGGGCATCTCTCCGGCTGGATGGGCCGGCTCTACGACTGCGCGGGCCAACTCCGCGTCCGGATGACCCGACTCCGCGGCTGTTTGGGCCAACTCTTCGGCTGCACGGGCCGGCTATCCGGCTGGACGAGCCAACTTTCCGGCTGTTTGGGTGGCCTCTCCGGCTGCGCGGCCCCACTCCGAGACTGTTGGCCCCAGCTCTCCGGCTAGTTGGGCCGACTGCGCGGCTGCTGGCCCAGACCCCTTGGTCGAAAGGCTCCTCACCGTCCGCCCGCGCCTTTCGCGGCTTGGAATTCTACCAAGCCAACCACGAGGGCCGAAACTATCAGAACGATTGCAACGACAATCCGGGCTGGACCAACGGTGCCGTGAGTCACCCGGTAGTTTCCCTTTTCGTCCCACGAAGTCGTCCCTTTGGCGGCAAGCCGGTTGTAACCAACGACCAACGCAATGAGGCTAATAACGGGCAAGACCATAGCAAGGCCCCTAATCCAGACGTCAAGCGCCCGCGATACGCCGTCGGCGTAGCTGAGTTGCGAGCCATCGGCATTCCTCACATAGACTTTGAGTAAGGCTTTGCCGGGAGTCACGCCCCAAGTTGACAGGAGGGCAGCCTCCACAAAACACCACAAAAATGCAAAGAGCGCCGCTCGCGTATTGGCGTTTGGCGGCAGCAGAGATGGAACTGCTAAGGCGACGATGAGAAAGATGCAGTTACTGAACAAGACGAGGTCAAAAAAGCGTGCAAGGAAACGAATCCCAGGACGTGCTCCGTTGACGGGCTGAGTTA
>JAYTIO010000397.1:0-5796 GCA_043731805.1 Pedosphaera sp.
CGCCCAGCCGATTGGCTACCAATGGCGCTTCAACGGCAGCGATATTGACGCCGCCGTCAGCCCGGTGCTGATCCTGACCAACGCGCAGACCGCCAACGCTGGCCTCTACTCCCTCCGCGTCAGTAACCCGTTCGGGACCAACTTCAGCGCGGACGCCGCCCTCATCGTGACCTCCCCGCCGATGGTGCTTACCCCGCCGACGAATCAGTCCGTGATCGTCGGCTCGAACGTGACCTTCGTCGTGGCCGTCACCGGGGCCGAGCCGTTCACCTATCAATGGCGACGCGACGGCGTGCCCATCGTCGGGGCGGTCAACTCCGCCTACACCATCACCGGGGTGAAGACCAATCACGCGGGCACCTACGACGTGCTCGTGGGCAACGTGTTCGCCTCTGTCTTCAGCACCGGGGCCGTGTTGACCGTGCGGCCGCCGTTCACTCTCAGCCCGCAGCCGCCGGGCGTGCTCACCACCAATGCCGGCAGCACCGTCTCGCTCACCGTGGGCGCGGTCGGTGTCGGCGCGTTCACCGGGCCGTTCACCTACCAGTGGACTTTCAACGGCACCGCGCTGGCCGGACAGACCGGCGCTGCGCTGCTCCTGCCCAGCCTGCAACTCACCAACTCCGGCAACTACGCGTGCGTGGTCAGCTCCCCGCTCGGTTCCCTCACCAGCTCCAACGCGAGCCTGACAGTCTTCAATCCGTTCACCGTCGGCGCGGCGACCTTCCAGCTCGGCGGCTTGTTCCAATTGGTCGCCACCGGGGACAATGGCCGCTCCTACCGGCTGGAGAGCTCCACCAACCTCGTGGACTGGGTGCCCGTGGTGACCAACGCCGTCTCCGGCGGGGCCGCCACCTTCACGGACACGGCCGCCTCCGGCAAGACGCTGCGCTTCTACCGCATCGTGCTGCTGCCGTAGCGCGGATTCGTCCGGCCTCAGGTCGCGAGGTCGGTGAAAATCCTCGTCCCCTCCCGCTCGCGCAACACGCGCGCCAGCGGAGTCCGGCCCGTCGGCGAAAGGGATTCCCGCAACGCTGCCTCCTTGCCCGCCCCCGAGGCCAGCACCCACACCTCGTGCGCCGCCGCGATCGTCGCGTAACCCAGCGTGATGCGGCGGGGCGGAGGCTTGCTCGCGGTCACGGCGCGATAGACGGCGGGCGACTTCATCACGTCCTCCGGCTCGCTAGGGAACAGCGACGCGACATGCCCGTCCTCACCCATGCCCAGCAGCACCAGGTCGAGCACCGGTTGGCCGGTGGCGTTGACCGGCGCGAACCGGCGCAACTCCGCCTCCGCCTTGTTCGCGGCGCACTCCGGTGCTTCTTCGCCACGAATCCGGTGGAGGTTCAGCGCCGCCAACCCCAGCGGGGTGAAGAGCAACTCCGCCGCGCTGCGGTAGTTGCTCTCCGCGTGATCCGCCGGCACGTAGCGCTCGTCGGCCCAGAAGAAGTGAACATGGGCGAGGGACTGGCCGCGCGCCTGCGCCAGCCGCGCGACGGCTCGGAAGAAACCCTGCGCGATGCGACCTCCTGAAAGCGCCACCCACGTTGTCGTGGAGGCCGGGGCCAGTCGTGCTAGGAATTCAGCGGCGCACTGGTCCGCCACCCCAGTCGCGTTGGCGAAAGAACTCAGTTCCCAGTTGGACATGGGCAGGAGAGGACGAAGAATGCGCCGTGCCTCACTTCGCCGGCTGCGGGTCGCGCCACACGTGGCCGGTGGGCGCTAGCAGGTCTTCGGCGGCCACTGGCCCCCACGTGCCGGCCGAATAAAACTCCCGGTTCGTCAGCGGCTTGTTGTCCCAGCCTGCGCGGATCGGGTCCACGATGCCCCACGCCGTCTCCACCTCGTCGCGGCGGATGAAGAGCGTCGCGTCGCCCGCGACCGCCTCCAGCAGCAGCCGCTCGTAGGCCTCCGGCGTGTAGGCGCCGAACTCCGAGTCGTAGCTGAAGTGCATCCGCACCGGGCGCACTTGCAGGCTCGCGCCGGGCACCTTGCCGTTGAAACGCAGCGTGATGCCCTCGTTGGGTTGGAGCCGCAGGGTGATCGCATTCGGGTCCAGCTTCAGGCCGCACTTCGCGGCGAACAGCACGTTGGGCGTGGGGCGGAACTGGATGCGCACCTCGCTGGCGGAGTGCGGGAGCGACTTGCCGGTGCGCAGGAAGAAGGGCACGCCCGACCAGCGCCAGTTGTCGATGAAGAGCTTCAGCGCGAGGTAGGTCTCGACGTTGGAATTGGACTTCACCTTCTCCTCCTGCCGGTAGCCGTTGCGCAGCTTGTCGTCCACCATGCCGGCGAAGTATTGCCCGCGCACCACCTGCTTGCTTACGTCGCGCACGGGGCGGATGGACTTGAGCAGCTTCACCTTCTCGTCGCGCACCGCCTCGGCGTCCAGCGACACCGGCGGCTCCATCGCGATGAGCGAGAGCACTTGCAGCAAGTGGTTCTGCACCATGTCGCGCATCGCGCCGGACTCTTCGTAATAGCCGCCGCGCCCGCCCACGCCGACCTTCTCGGACACGGTGATTTGCACATGGTCCACGGAGGTGCGGTTCCAGAGCTGCTCGAAGATGGCGTTCGAGAAGCGGAACATCAGGATGTTCTGCACGGTCTCCTTGCCGAGGTAGTGGTCAATGCGGAAAATCTGTTTCTCATGCACGAACCGCGTCAGCTCGTTGTTCAGCTTGAGCGCGGAGGCGAGGTCAGTGCCGAAGGGTTTCTCGACGACGACGCGTTGCCACTCGCCCGGCGTCTCCACGCGCTTGAGCAGGTTCGCGGCGCACAACTGCTCCACCACGGCGGCAAACTGGCTGGGGGAAATCGCGAGGTAGAACAACAGGTTGTTCCGCAGCTCGGGCACGCCGAAGGACGCGAGCTTCTCGCCGAGCCGCGCGTAGGCAGCGGCGTCGGTCAGGTCGCCCTGGCAGTAGGAGACGTTCGTCGCGAACTCCGCCCAAACCGCCTCGTCCACCTTCTTGCTGCGGCTGAACTGCTCCACGCCCGCCTTCAGTTCATCGCGCCACGCCGCGTCGTCCTTCTCACGGCGCGCGAAGCCCACGATGCGCACCGGACTGGGCAGCGCCTTCTCCGCGAACAGGTGATAAAGCGCGGGGATGAGCTTGCGGATGGTGAGGTCGCCGCTCGCACCGAAGATGACGATGGTGCAGGGAGTCACGGCCTTGCGCCCGTCGTCGAGCCGGCACGCCATGAGTTCGTCGAGTTGGTTTAGGTCGTCCATGATGGGGCGACAGTGAACCGGTGCCGGGAAATTTCAACCCAAACTCCGAAATGGATTTGCCGCGAAAGGGCGCAAAGAGCGCAGAGCCATGCCTCTGGCAGGCGGACGGGACGGGTAGAAATGGTCCCAGTCCCAGTCAGTTCCACCTCGGCCGCTTTGCGTCCTTTGCGCCCTTTCGTGGCTCAACTTCGGAATTCGGTTTGAAACAGCTTTCTCCCCGCCTTCAGTTCACGCGCCCACAAACGCCAGGGCCAGCTCGGCCAACTGCGCGCGCGTGTGCTCGCTGCTCACGACGAAGCGGAAGTAGCCGCTCTCCGGCCCGCCCGGATAGCGGATGAACGGCGGGTGAATCCCCGCCGCCAGCAGCTGCCGCTTCAGCCGCGCCGCTGCTTTCGCCGACGCGGGAATCACCGGCACGATGGGACCGGGCGCGTCCGGCAACTCCATCCCGCCCGCGCGCAAGTGCTCCTTCAGCCACGCCGCGTTGTCATGCAGGCGCGTCTGCAACGCCGGGTGCGCACGGAAGATGCGCAACGCCTCCAGCGCCCCCGCCGCCAACGGCAGCGGCACGGGCGTGGCCCCGGTGAAGCACCGGCTCTTCGTCAGGATCGCCTCCGCCACCGCACGACTCCCGACGATGGCCCCGCCGAACGTGCCGAACGCCTTGCTCAACGTCACCGTCTGGATCACGCGCGCGTCCCGCACGCCGCAGTGCGATGGCGTTCCCCGCCCGCGCTCGCCCAACACGCCCGCGCCGTGCGCGTCGTCCACGAGCAGCGCCGCGTGGGCCGGCAACACCGCGAGATACTCCGCCAGCGGCGCGACCGACCCATCGTGCGAGAACATCCCGTCCGTGAAGGCGATGGGCCGCGCGCCAGTCCCAAGCCCGCGCAACTGCCGCGTGAAATCCGCCGCGTCGCGATGCGCGAACGGCACCACCTTCGCCCCCAGCAGCACGGCGGCATCTGCCACGCTCATGTGCGCCCGCGTGTCCAGCAGCACGTGGGTGAACTCGCCCCGGAACGCCTGCGCCACCGCGAGGTTCGTCATGTAGCCATTGTCCACCAGCACCGCGCGCTCCGCCTGGAAGAACCGCGCCAACTCCCGCTCCAGCCGCTCGTAGAGCGCGTGGTTCCCGGTCGTCTGGCGGGACGCCGCCACGTTCAGCCCGAACGCCTTCAGCCCGCGCCGCACCGCCGCGAGCACGCGCGGATGGCTGGCGAGCCGGTAGTAATCACACCCCGCGAAATAGACCAGCCGCCGCCCGCGCCAGCGGACGAAGACCCGGTCAACCTGCTGCAACGGCTCGGCGGTGTGGTGCATCGGCGGGGCCGAGTGTGTCCCATCGGGGCAGCGCTTTCCAGCCCAAGGTTGGCGGGAGGGGCAAGGGCAAAAGACCGGCGGTCAAGGAGTGCCTTCCCGACTGGGTTCATCCGAGTCCATCCGCAGCTGAACGCCTTGGAAAATAGACACGCGAGAGGCAAACCGGTGTCCGTTCAGCAGTCTTGAAGCTTCGAGAGAGGTAAAAACCCAGCAGTTTGACCGTCTTGAAGCCTCAAGACGACCGAAAGTTCAAGGAATCGGCAGTCTTGAAGCTTCGAGACAGGTGAACTGGCACGGTTTCTGTATGCCCGAAGCTCCGAGAGAGGTGAAAACCCGTCGTTTTGGCTGCCTCGAAGGCAGCGGAACGCTGAAAACGCGCGCTTTTGACCCTGTAATTGATACCTAACTATCAGTCTATTAGTAAGTTGTGATGATTCACCGCCTCTAACGCGCGCCCGTGTCCGGTGACTGAACCAATTGTTTCACGGCTTCGACGGCCTGCCAGACCTTTCCGGCGTGCGCGGCTAGGCCCTTGGCTTCCAAATGCTCGAACTGCGGGTGGTCAAATATCGGGGCTTCAATCGTCTGGCCGACGGCTGCCGCAGCGTCCTTGAGCGCGCCGCCGAAAGCCGCGATGCACTCCTCATACTCCGCCAGGTTTTTGCGCAGCACGCCGAACGAGCCGCTTTCCCAGAAGCCGCCCTCGTCCTCCACCTCCACGCTTACGCCAAAACGCTCGGCTGCTTCGATCAAGTCCAGCACCGCACAATGGCATTTGAGGAAATGCTCCCAGCCGCGCCGCGCCGCATATTGGGTTTTGCAAAACGACTCCAGCCACCAGCCCTCGCGGCCCTCGAAGCGGCACAGGCCGATCATCACGCTTTCCGAGCCGTCGCCCGGCGTGGCGTGGAAGACCCAGCCCTCGCTCGCCCTCACCCAGTCGCGGGCGCGCTTGGCTCCCGGCGGCAGCCAATAGGTGCGCGGAAAATCCGGTCCTACCCGGATCAGCCGGGTGACGTGCTCAAAACCCAGTGCCACGGCTTTTTTGCGCAACGCCCCGACGATGCGTTGCACCATGTAAAGTTTCAGCCGCTGCTGGCCGGACAATGTGTATCCAATGGTCAGTCCCATAATGCGGGCGAGTTTGACCGCCGGGGTCGGACAAAGGCTGTCCAGGCCGGGAAATAATCAGGGACGGATGCGACTCCATTTGCACGCGGTATGAACTCCGGGCCGTT
>JAYTIO010000398.1:0-1687 GCA_043731805.1 Pedosphaera sp.
CTGCGAGACCGAAGTGGTTGCGGCCTGAACCGTCCTGGCGGCTTGCCCACCGCTCCGCAGCGGGTCGAGCGGAGCGCCTCGACTGGCAGCCTTCGTCACAAACCCACGATTTACAGGCCACCCCCGCTGGCCTAATCCTCAGCCCCTGAGGCTCCGACCGCGCAAGAAATACACCGTCTTCGATCTCCAACAGCTCAAGGACAAGCGCGTCCTCACGCACACCCACGTCAAATCTCCGCAGGAAGCCGCCGCCGCGGAAGCGGCGGGCGTGGACCTGATGAGTTGCAGCTTCGACAGCCCCGAGGCGCAGTCGCGCTTGCCCGACTGCTCGTTGCCGCCGCGCCGAACAGTTTTCTCTCCTGCGCCACGCCGCACGGACTGGCCTCGTCGGAGGAGGCCATCCGCGTCGCCATCCGCGCCCTTGAGATCGGGGCCAGCAGTGTGTATTGCTCGGCCAGCCCCTTCATCATCGAGGCGATGGCGCGCGAAGGCATTCCCGTAGTCGGCCATCTCGGCCTCGTTCCGCGGCATGTCACCTGGACCGGCTACCGCGCCATCGGGCGAACCGTCGAGGAAGCCAAGGAACTCCACCGCCGCATGAAGGAACTGGAGAACGTCGGGGCCTACGCCGCCGAACTCGAAGTCGTCCCACACAACCTCGCGCGCTTCCTCTCTTCGCAGACGAAGATGCTCCTCATGTCGCTCGGCTCCGGCAGCGGCTGCGACACGCAATTCCTGGTCTCCGACGACCTCCTTGGCGACTACGACTAGCGTCCGCCGCGCCACGCCAAGGCCTACCGCAACTTCGCCGCCGAGCACGCCCGCCTCCAGCAGGAACGCCTCGCCGCCTTTCGCGAATACATCGCCGATGTCCACGCCGGACGCTTCCCCGAGCGCGCCCATCTGGTGGAAATGGAAGCCCCGCTTCTCGACGAGGTGGTGCGTTCACGCGGCGGCGCGGCCTCGAATCGGTGAGCAGCGGGAGCGGCGTTCGAGCGACCCCGCTTCAAGCCACCCGGAAACTACACGCCCTATCCTTCAGCCTTCGTCTCGCAGTGGTGGGATGGTAGGAAGGAAACCCAGCGGGCGGCAGTCGGCGAGTGCTTCAGCCGCCCGGAGCTGCCCGCCCCCGGCTTTGAACCCGGCACCTCACCCGCGCGGGGCGATTCGAACAACTTCCCGGACGTGAGTTTCGGGCTTTCGCCAACGGGGCCACTCGGCTTCACTTCCGCGCATGAAAATCGTTGTCCTTGATGGCTACACGCTGAACCCCGGCGACTTGAGCTGGGCGGCCTTGCAGGCGCTGGGCACCTGTGAAATCCACGACCGCACGCCGCCAGACCAGGTCGCCGCGCGCTGCACGGGCGCGGACGTGGTCATCACGAACAAGGCGCTGGTGCCGTGCGAAGTCATCGGTGCGCTGCCGGGATTGCGCTTCATCTCGGTCACGGCCACGGGCTTCAACATCGTGGATGCCGTCGCGGCCAAGGAGCGCGGCGTGCCGGTGAGCAACGTCCCGCTTTACGGCACGCGGGCGGTGGCGCAGTTCACCATCGCGCTGCTGCTGGAGCTGTGTCACCGCGTCGGCGCGCACGCGGACTCGGTGCGCACGGGCGATTGGGTGAAGTCGGCGGACTGGTGCTATGCGCGCTTTCCGCTGCTGGAGCTGGATGGGCTGAACTTTGGC
>JAYTIO010000399.1:0-3106 GCA_043731805.1 Pedosphaera sp.
TGACGATCCGCGCCACAAGCTCGTCGATTGGATGACCGAGCCCGACAATCCGTTCTTCGCCAAGACGCTGGTCAATCGCTACTGGAAGCACTTCTTCAACCGCGGCCTCGTCGAGCCCGAAGACGATATGCGCGAGACCAACCCGCCGGTGAACCCCGAGCTCCTCGACGCGCTGGCCAAGTCCTTCATCGAGTCCGGCTTCGACCTCAAGAAACTCGTCCGCACCATCGTCACCAGCTCCACCTACCAGTTGAGCGCGATCCCCAACAGCCACAACGCCGGCGACAAACAGAACTTCTCCCGCTACTACCCCAAGCGCCTCAGCGCTGAAGTCCTCTTCGACGCCATCAACACCGTCACCAAGTCCGAGGCGAGCTGGGCGAACCTCCCCGCCGGCACCCGCGCCGTGCAGCTCCCGGACAACAGCTACAACAGCAGCAGCTACTTCCTCCAGGTCTTCGGTCGCCCCGACTCCGCCAGCGCCTGCGCCTGCGAACGCTCGCAGGACGCCAGCCTCGCCCAGAGCCTGCACTTGCTGAACTCGAAGGACATCCAGGCCAAGCTCACCGCCGAGAAAGGCCGCGCCGCCACGCTCTCAGCGGACGACAAACGCACCGACGAAGCCAAGGTCAACGAGCTCTACCTCTGGGCCTTCAGCCGCCAGGCCGAGTCCACCGAGGCCACCACCGCGAAGGAACACATCGAGAAGAAGGTCACCAAGGCCGCCGACGCTGCCGCCAAGACGAAAGCCAAACGCGAAGCCTACGAGGACATCGTCTGGGCGCTGGTCAGCAGCAAAGAGTTCCTGTTCAACCACTGAACGAAGCGCCCCGCCAAGGGCCCCGCACTGACCTCGCTGCTGCTCCGAAGCCACCTGCGCCTTGCCTTCACCCCGGCCGGTTCATAAGGTGACGCCGTCAATCATGTCGCACGTCGCCGCCACGCCGCCGCCCGCCCGCTCCCCCGGCGCGCTGCCTCCCCGTCCCAGCGCGGCTCACGGGCAGAAGATCGTGGTAAAGGCCGCGCCCGCAGCTCGTCCGCGGGTGCTCGCCGTGGACGACACGCCCGATGCGCTCCGCCAGCTCCGCGAATGTCTCAAGGCGCTCAACGCCGAGGTCTTCACCTGCGGCAGCGGCGCGGCGGCGGTCGAGTTCCTCACCAAGGAGCTGGTGGACCTCGCCATCGTGGATGTCTCCATGCCCGGCATGGACGGCTTCGAGGTCTGCCGCGCCATCAAGCACGACCCGCGCACGGCGGCCATCCCCGTCCTCCTCGTCACCGGTGACCTCAAGACTGAAGACACGAATCGCGGCATCGAAGCGGGTGCCTTCGACTACCTGACCAAGCCGGTGGACCCGCACGAATGCACCGTGCGTGTCAACGCCGCGCTCCAGATGAAGCGCTTGCAGGACGAGTTGAACGCCCAGATGATGGCCCCCGACGACCAGCGGCGTGCGCAGGTGGAACTCCAGCAGAAGATGACGGCCTTCCAGCAAGGCATGACCACGGCGCACTGGCAGAAGCGGTTCGGCCAGCTCGCGGCGTCGTTCGTGGATGAGATTCATTATCCCCTCGCCCACTCGCTGGCCAGCCTCCAAATCCTCATGGTGGACGACCGGCTCAAGGACGACGTGCGCCAGCGGTTGATGCTGCTCCACGCCCAGTTTCGCAAGGTCAACGACCACCTGCGCCGCCTCCTCAACGTGTCGGTCTACAGCCGCACCCCGCAACTGCTCCGCCCGGCGGAACTCGTCGCCGATCTGACCCGGCTGCTGGAGCCGGAGTTCTCCTACCACGGCATCGTGCTCGACCAGCAGCTCGACCCGACGGTCCTGTGGTGGGGCATGCGCAGTGAACTCAGCCGCGCCATCCTCTATCTCCTGCACAACGCCATCGAGGCGCTCACGGAGAAAGGCCCCGTCATCAAGCAGCGCTTCGAAGATTCGGCGGAGGATCCCCCGGCGGCGGAGGACCCCAACAAGACGCCCATCATCATGCTGCTGGTGGAGCAGTCCGGCGGCAACATCGTCATCCAGATTCGCGACAACGGCCCCGGCATCCCCGCCGACCTGCACGAGCGCGTCTGGGACCCCTACTTCACCACCAAGACGCCGCCGCACACCGGGGCCGGCCTGCACCTGGCCCGCGCCATCATCCAGGCGGCGGGCGGCGTCCTCGAATTGCGGTCCCCCGGCCCCGCCTGCTCCACCCAGTTCTCCATCCGGCTGGCTGTGAACGTCATTGAGGAGGAAACGCCGACGGAAGAAGCGCCCACCGAGGAAGTCCCCGAAGAGGAAGCGGCCCAGCCGGCCTGAGCTGCCTGATTCAGTTGGTGGAGCGCCGGCTTCGAGCCGGCTTACGGGTGGAGGGGTCGGGCGCGGTGAGCCGGCCGGCAGCCGGCGCCACCCCCGTTCAGTGCCCGCGCTGATCGAGCATCGCCCGGAGGTGCCCCATCGCCGTCGCGCCGGACACGCCCCAGTTCAACCGCGTCTCAAACTCCCGGAAGGCCGACCGCCCCAGCGCCTCGTAGCTCGCGTAGTCCGCGAAGCGTTGCCGGACGAACGCGGCGTATTCGGCCGGCGCGGCATCCAGCGCGAAGGTCTGCCCGTTCACGCCGTCGCCGATGGCCGAGGGGATGCCGCCCACGCGCGTGGCCAGGCTCGGCACGCCGAAGGACGACGCCTCACAGAACACGATGCCAAACGCCTCCGCGCGCGACGGCAGGATCAGGAAGTGCGACTGCGCGATGAGGTCGTTGAACTGCTTGAGCCCCGCCGGGTCGCTCTTGTTGATGAACCCGACCTTCTTCACGAACGGCGGCAGCACCATCCCCTCGGGCGGCTGCGAGCCGATCAGCGTCAGCGTCGTGGGCAGGCCCGCGCGGTTCAGTTCCTCCGCCACGGCCACCGCGATGTCGCCGCCCTTGCGCGCCCAGACCTTCCCGAGGAAGAGCAGGTTGCACCGGTCCTTGGGCCGCGCCGTGATGAGCCGGTCCACGTCCGCCGCCGTGCGGTCGCACTGAATGTTCGCGCCGAAGGGGATGACCTTGATCTTGTCCGGGTTGATGCCGTAGTGCCGGACGGCCGACTCCTTCGCCCAGTCGCAG
>JAYTIO010000400.1:0-7687 GCA_043731805.1 Pedosphaera sp.
GGCGATGCTGCGCAACCTCGTCATTGACCAGTTGCGGAAGGTGACCACCTCGCAGGACGTGCGCGTCAACCAGGGCAAGCAAATCGTCGAGGCCAAGGAGATTTTCGGTCGCCTCGTCTCGCCGGAGGTCTATGAGCACGTCATCAGCAAGCGCAAGCCCGAGGAGATGTTGAGCGGCACGCTCGAGGACGCCGCCGTCTTGTTCTTCGACATCCGCGGCTTCTCCAACGCCTCCGAGAAGATGGGGCCGCAGCCCTTGCTCAAGGCGCTCAACGACCACCTCGGCATCATCAACGCCCGCGTCGCCAAGCATCGCGGCACCATCGTCAACTTCATCGGCGACGCCGTGCTCGCCGTCTTTGGCTGCCCCGTGCCGCTGCCCGATGCATCCGCCGCCGCTGTCCGTTGCTATTTGGAGGCCCGGGAGGAGCTCGATGTGTTCCACCAGCACCGGGAGGCGACCGGCGAGCACTGCTTCGACCTGGGCGCGGGCATCAACTACGGTGGCCTCGTCTCCGGGGCCATCGGCTCCAAAGAGCGCCTGAGCTACTCCGTGCTCGGCGACGAGGTGAACCTCGCGGCCCGCCTGGAAGCGCTCACCCGCCATTATCCGACCGAGATCATCTTCTCTGAGTCCTGCTACGACCAGTTGCCGGCGGACTTGCAGCAGCGGTCACTCCTCATGGATCGCTGCACCGTGAAGGGCCGCAAATCCCCGACCGGTCTCTACACACTCCTGGCGATGTCCGATGCGGAGAAGGCCGCCTACGACATCGCGTTGCACAAATACCTCGCCGGTGACTTCCTCGCCGCCGAGAGCGCCTTCAACGAAATCCCCGGCCCACTCCCCGCCTACATGCGGCGGCGCTGCGGCCAGCTCCAAGTGGAGCAGGGCAAGTTCTGGCCCGGCTACTACGCGTGGGAAGTGAAGTAAGCCCGAATTCCGAAGTTGAGCCGCGAAAGAGCACAAAGAACACAAAGGGGCGACGCCGGCATGGCTGGAACGAGAACTATTTCTATCCCAGCGGTTTTCCAGCCCCTCGCTTGGCTTTGCGCTCTTTGCGCCCTTTCGCGGCCATTCCATTTCGGTGTTTGGGGTCAGCCCGAACAACGAAGCCGAACGGTAGTCGAGGGCAAGGAGCGCGGCCTTCAGGTCGCAGCAACGGGCAGGGTTCGGAACGCTTCCCTTCGCGCTTCTCCTGCCCCGCCTGCTGCGGGGTGAACGCCGCGCGCCCACGGCTTCGCCTACGGCTTCGCCTTCACGCCCACGGCGATGGACCCGTCCAGTTCACGCGGCGGGGAGGCCAGCGTGGGGAACATTCTTCGCAGCGCGGGTGTCGTGCGGGCGGTGGCTTCGAACTCCGACTCGCCGAGCTTGGCCCGGCCCACGAGGCGGAAGTGCATCAGCCCGCCGGGCATCGCGCTCTCCGGCAACGTGACCTTGAGCGTCGCGTTGCTGCCCTTGTCCTGGATGACTTCACCCGCGAGCTGCACGTCGTCCAGGCCCGCCACCGCGAGCGTGATCGGGCCGGGGTAGTCGCGGCGCGTGACGTTGACCTTCACGGAGAAGCTGCCGCCCGGCGCGGCCTCGACCTTATCCACGTCGGTATCGAGCGTGAAGCCGGGTGTGAGCAACTCGGCCTCGATGCGGTAGGCGTGCGGCGGGCCACCGCGCCGGATGAGTTCGTCCACGACGAGGAAGTAAGTGCCGTCAGCGGGAATGGTGTTCGTCACCGAGCCTTCACCCGCGTCGCTCGCCGTCGAGCTGGCGATGGCCGTGCCCTTCGCATCGCGGAGTTGGAGCATGACCTCGCTGGCGGAGCCCAGGCTGCGCGTCTGCGCGGTGAAGAGCACACGCTGGCCCTTCTGCGCAGCAAACTTCCAGAAGTCGCGGTCCTTGGGCTTGAGGAACCGCCCGTTCAGCCCGCCGGGCAGGGTGAAGGGCGAGGCCGTCTCGGCGTTATCATTCGGCTCGGCCTCGCTGAACTCCGCCGTCCTCGTGACCAGCGCGGCGACGAACGCGGAGGACTTGCCGCCGGGAAACTTGGCCGACAGCGCCAGGCGAGTCGCGTTGGTCGGAGCGGTGGCGGTGACGGGCGGGAGTTTGTCTACTTGTGGACCAACGAAGGCGAAGCTGCTCTGCGCGCCAGCCTTCACGGCGGCAGGGAACGGCAGGTTCGCCAGCGGAAAATCGCCGACGCGCAGACGGAAACGGTGGTCGCCGCCGCCGCCATAGCTGATGTCGCGCAGCTCGATAAGAAAGTCGCCGCCCGCCGCGAAGACGTGCGCGAGCCGGCAGTCGCCACCCAGGCCCGACTCGTCATCGCAGAACGCCAACTCGCGGCCCTTGAGGTCGAGCAGGCGCAGCACCGGATCGAGCTTCGAGCCGAGCCGTTGGGCGACGGCCTCGATGGCAAGGCGGTCGCCGGCCTTCACGGTGACGCGGTAGCACTTGAAGCCGAGCGCCACCGCCGCGCCATCCACGGCCACGGGCCATGTGAGCGGTTGGGCTTTTGCAGCGCTGGTGTTCGTGCCCGCGTCCGCCACGCTGGCCAGGTCGTCCACCATCAAGAGCACCGGGCTGGAGACGCCGTTCACTGACGCCACGCGTAGCGCGTGGATGCCGACGGGCGCGTCGGCGGGGACAGAGAGTTGGAACTTCATCGCGCTGGCGCTGGTGGCGGTGGCGGAAAGCATCTTGGCCCCGAAGCCGGTCCAGAGATTCGTGGCGCCGCTGAGGTTCGCACCGTGCAGCGTGAGGGCCAGCGACTGGCCGGGAGCGAGCGCGCCGGGGGAGGTGTGCGTGAGGCTGGGGCTTTGGGCCAAGCCAGTCACAGGGCCAGCCAGCAAAGTCAACAGGAGCGCGCGCGCAGTGAGCACGCGGCGATTGCGCCGGAGAACGAACGGGAGCGGCAAGTTCATTCGGCTAACCTGAGAAGGCTTTTTAGCCACGGATGGCACACGGAACGAACACGGATAGGCACGCAGTGGTTGGGTTGCCCGCCCGGTTGCTCTTTCGTCGGGTGGAACCAGGCTCACCAATGCACGACTTGTCTTCATCCGTGTTTCTTCCGGGTTCCATCCCTGGCTAAGAATCGTTTCGTTCAGGGGCGGGGCGAAGGTGTTGCGTCACCGGCGGCGAGTTCGCAAGCTCGCGGCGGTCTTGCATGAGCGTCCCGTCGCCAGCCGAAATTTTGTCCACGCACACGCCCGCGCTGTTCGCCGCAGCAGTGCGGCGGGCGGCGGAGTTGCTGCGCGCGGGCGAAGTCGTGGCGCTGCCCACGGAGACGGTCTATGGGCTGGCGGCCAACGCGCTGGACCCGCAGGCGGTCGCTAAGATTTACGCGCTGAAGGGCCGGCCATCCCACAACCCCATCATCGTCCACGTGGACGGGTTGGCCATGGCGCGTGCGTGCGTGCGGGCGTGGCCGGAGGCAGCGGAGCGACTGGCGGGTGCGTTCTGGCCGGGGCCGTTGACCATCGTGCTACCGCGCGCGGCGAGGATGCCGGACCTGGTCACGGCGGGCGGCGACACGGTGGGCGTGCGTTGGCCGCAGCATCCGTTCATGCGCGAAGTCATCCGCGCGTGCGGCTTCCCGCTGGCAGCCCCGAGCGCGAATCTTTCCAACCAACTCTCCCCGACGAACGCGGAGCACGTGGCCAAGCAGCTCGGTGACCGGCTGCGGCTCATCGTGGACGGCGGGCAATCGAACGTGGGCATCGAGTCCACCGTGGTGGACCTGTCGGCGAGCCCGCCGCGCGTGCTGCGGCCGGGGATGATTCACGCGGAGTCGTTGGCGGCAGCCCTCGGGAATGTGGAATGCGGAATGCGGAATGCGGAATCAGCCCAGTCGGACACGCTGCGGAGTCCGGGGATGTTGCCGAAGCATTATTCGCCGAAGGCGCGGCTGCTGGTGCTGGCGTGGCGCACGGAAGCGGAGTTGAAGGTGCGGCTCGCGGAGCAGGGCGTGGTAGCGGACAGCGCGTGGGTGCTGGCGCACACGCACATCCCGCTGGGCGGTGGCTTCGGGTCGGTGTCGGTGATTCCGCATGACGCGGAGGCTTACGCGCGGGCGCTCTACGCGGAGCTGCACCAGGCGGACGCGGCGGTCGCGGGGTGCATCGTGGTGGAAGCGCCGCCGGACACGCCGGAGTGGCAGGGCATCGCGGACCGGCTGCGGCGGGCGGCGGCGTGATTGGCTGTAGCGGTGGTCTGTGATCGCCGTCGGTCGCCCAAGGCGGCGGTCACCGACCGTCGTCAACACGACAGAGGATAACTTCACATTGTCGCGCGCCCTGCTGGCCGATACGTTCCGCCGCATGAAGTGGCTCACGCGGCAGGAACAGACGGTGTTGTTCACGCTGCTGTTCCTCGTCTTCCTCGGGCTGGCGGTGAAGGCGTATCGAACGTCCACCTTGGTGCCGCAGTCCAAGCCACCAGCCGCCGCCGCTCGCTGACATGCAAAAATCACTCAACGTCGAAGAAGTCCTCGAAACCATCGTCGCCAAGGACCCGCGCTACCCGCGCGAGGCCTACTACTTCGTCCGCGAGGCGCTGGACGTGGCGCAGCGGCACTTCACCAAGGCCAGCAAGTCCGGCAAGGACAAGCCGGCGCACGTCAGCGGCCAGCAGTTGCTCGAAGGCATCCGCGCCCACGCGCTGGAGCAGTTCGGCCCGCTGACGCTGATGGTGCTGGAGGAGTGGGGCATCCGCAGCGGCGAGGACTTTGGCGAGATCGTCTTCAACATGGTGGAAAGCTCGCTGCTCGGGAAGACGGAGAACGACAGCCGCGACGACTTCAAGGGCGGCTATGATTTCTTCGTGGCCTTCCGCCAGCCGTATCTGCCCAAGCACCGGCGGGCGGCACGGGAGGCGTCCGCGCCGACGGCGGGGTGAGCTGCGAGGATGAGCGAGGAAAACCCAGACGAATCCGGTTCAGGCTGGCTGGTCTGGGCGAGCGTGATGATGGTTCTCGCGCTAACAGTGGCGATTGGCCTTCCCAACTTCATCAAGGCCCGCACCAGCACTGGCAAGGCTGTATGCGCCGCCAACCTGAAACAAATTGATGGAGCTGTTCAGCAGTGGGCCTTGGAGAACAGGAAAGTGGCCACGGACACCTATTCGTTGAGCGACACGACCCTGCTCGCGTATTTCAAGGGCAGTGTGCTTCCCGTGTGTCCTGCTGGCGGACGTTACTTGCCTGGCAGTTCGGTCACCAATACTCCTCGCTGCACCATCGGCGGTCCGGGCCACACGCTTTAGCCAATGAGCTCCAAGGAAAACGACAACGACACGGAGTCCGGCGCGCGCGACGGCAAGCAGTCCGGCTCGCAGGTCCTCATCGGTTTCTGCGCCGTCGTGCTCGTGCTCTTCGCGGTGATGCTGAACAACCCGGAGCAGGTGGCAGCGTGGGGATCCAGATTCTTCGGGTGGAAGACGCCGAAGCAGCAGTGCATCCAAAACCTCAAGTATATGGACGGGGCTATCCAGCAATGGGCGCTGGAGAACAAGAAGTTGGGCACCGATACTTGCTCACTGACGGACCCCGACTTGCTCGCCTATCTGCGCGGCTCCGTCCTTCCTCTGTGCCCGCGCAGTGGAAGATACAGCGAAGGGAAGACCGTCTCCTACGCGCCACGCTGCACCGTCCCCGGCCACACGCTCTGACCCGCCGCAGCAGCAGCGGCAGCCCGAAAGTGGCATTGACTTCACCCATCTGCCTTCCTACCGTCCGCGCGTAAATACCGTGCGATTGGCCCCGAATTTACCTTTCGGGGCCATTGTTTTGGGGAGCGGTCAGCTATCAGCGGTCAGCAGTCAGCGCGCCGGGAAGCTGACCGCTGACCGCTGATAGCTGACCGCTAAGTCCTGACCGCTGATAGCTTTTTATGTCCAACACGATTCTCGTCGGCGCCCAGTGGGGCGACGAAGGCAAAGGCAAGATCATTGACGTCCTCACCGAGGATGCCGACATCGTCGTCCGCTACGCTGGCGGCAACAACGCCGGCCACACCGTCATCGTCGCCGGGCAGAAGTTTGTCCTGCACCTCATCCCCTCGGGCATCCTGCGCCCCGACAAGGTCTGCGTCATCGGCAACGGCGTCGTGCTCGACCCCATCGGCCTCGTGAAGGAACTGGAGGGCTTGGAGAAACTGGGCGTGAAGGTCTCGCCCGACAACCTCCTCATCTCCGAGACCGCCCATGTGGTGTTCCCCTACCACCGCGAGCTGGACGGCGCGCGCGAGCTGGCCAAGGGCAAGGGCAAGATCGGCACCACCAAGCGCGGCATCGGCCCCTGCTACGGCGACAAGGCCGCGCGCGTGGGCCTGCGCGTCTCGGACCTCATCAACCCCGAGCGCTTCGCCGCCAAGCTCAAGGCCCGCGTGAAGGACGCCAACGCCCATCTCAAGGCCCTCGGCGTGAAGCCCGTGAGCTACCGCAAGATTCTCGCCGACTACTCCGCCGCCGCCGACATCCTCCGGCCGCACGTCGCGAACACCGTTCACTACCTGCACAACGCCACCCGCGCGAAGCAGGGCATTCTCTTCGAGGGCGCACAGGGGACGTTCCTGGACATTGACCACGGCACCTACCCTTACGTCACCTCGTCGAACACGACCGCCGGCGGCGCTTGCACCGGCTCCGGCGTGCCGCCGCACAAGATGGACAAGGTCGTCGGCGTGATGAAGGCCTACACCACGCGCGTAGGCGAGGGTCCGTTGCCGACCGAGAACGCGGAGATTTCCGACCTCCTGCACGGGATGGGCCGCGAGTTCGGCTCGACCACGGGCCGGATGCGGCGCTGCGGCTGGTTCGATGCGCTGGCCACGCGTTACGCCACGATGGTCAACGGCATTGACGAGCTGGCGGTGACGAATCTCGACGGCCTCGACTCGCTGGCCCGCATCCAGGTCTGCACCGGCTACCGTATCGGCGAAGTGAAGTTCGATCACCTGCCCAACGACATCGAAGTCCTCGCCCTCTGCGAGCCGGTCTATGCCGAGCTGCCCGGCTGGCAGGTGGACACGAGCCAGGCCCGCAAGTGGAAAGACCTCCCGCCCAAGGCCCGCGACTACCTCAAGTTCATCGCCGACCAGACGGGGGCGAAGCTGGCCATCGCCTCGGTGGGTCCGGGCCGGGACCAGACCATCTTCGTGTAGGCGGAGGTCGGAGTTGAACCACCGATGCACACCGATGCACACGGATGGGGAAGGGATTTTGCCACGAGAGAACGCAAAGAACTCAAAGGGAAGCGCCGGCGGGAAATTCTTTGCGCCTTTTGTGCTGTCCGCTCGCGGCCAATCCATCCGTGCCCATCCGTGGTTACTTCAGTTGAACTCCGATTGTTTCCTAAGTAATTGAAAACAAGTTGCTAGAGGGTGTTACGAAAGTTTTTGCAACCCGCTCTCAAACAAGTCTATGCGTAAAATATTGGGGGTTGGGCATTGTCACTGACGAGGTAGCTTTCCAGCGTCAGGCGGGCGGGCATGAATTCCGACCTGCCGGCCACCGCACCGTGGCGCTGCTGGAGCTTCTGGATCCGCTGGTCCCCGAGGATTTCATCAATCAAGTCTGGCCTCACGGCCGCCCCGGCGGTCGGCACCGCGAACACCCCGCCGCCCAACTCTTTCGCGTTCACTGGTTGAGTCTGCTCTCGCCGGTGCATGCCTTGAACCTGCTGGTCAA
>JAYTIO010000401.1:0-10141 GCA_043731805.1 Pedosphaera sp.
GTCGCCTTCACGCCCGGCCCACCGGCGGTTTGGAAGTTCGTCGCCAACGCGGGTGACGGTCGCAGCGTGGAAATCCATCTCCTCGCTGACATGGTGCCCGGCAAGAACACGACGCTCCTGCGCTTCGTCCGTCCGCCGCATGCGCCCGCGCTGGGCCGCGAACTGCCGGTGGAATGCAGCGTGGGCCTCACCGTCCGTTTCGACATCGAAGACCGGAGCTTCCACTGCGAGACGAAACGCAACCCCGGCAGCGAGCAGCACTTCGCCGCGAACTCGCACTCGCTCCAAGGCCGCGCCGGTTTCGCCTTCACCCCCGAGGCCAGCCGCCAGCTCAAAGTTTGGGCCGACGCGGGCCGTTACTACCCCGAGGCCGAGTGGTCCGTGAACATCCCGCATCCCATCGAAGCCACGCGCGGTCAGGAGGGCAGCGGCGATGCGTTCAGCCCCGGCTGGTTTGAATTGCCGTTGCGCCGGGGCGAGTCGGTCACGCTCGCCGCCAGCGCGGAGGCGGAGGAACAGTTCGACCTCGCGGCCCTTCGCTTCACCGCCGCCGGCGTCGCGCAAGCGTCCCAACTCCCGGTAGGGCGAGACTCCGTCGAGCCCCAACTCGAGCCCAGCGAGGCGAGCGCAGCGAGCATCTCGGGCGAAGTTGCGGCCAGCCGAGCAGCTCCCTTCGATCGCGCCTCCTCCGTCGGCAGATGGGGTTCGACGGAGTCTCACCCTACCAGCGGAGTCGCGTCGGAACCTCGCCCCGCCGGAGCTGTCGAGTCGGCCAAAACCGCCGCCGCCAAAACCCGCGCTCTCTTCGACTTCATCACCGAGGCCGCGCCGGAGCAGATGCAGCTCGGAATGCCCCCTGCGGCTGGAGCCCGGACGCCCGCGTCCGGTTCAGCGAATGCCCCGGCGCTCCCGTCTGCGGACCTAGGCATCCGCGCTCCCGCCGAGCCGGAGTCTCCGCCTTACGATGCCGACTTCGCCGCCGTATTGCACCGCGCCATCCGCGCGTTCGTCGTGCGGCGCGACGCGGGCAAGACCGTCATCGCCGGCTACCCGTGGTTTCTCGACTGGGGCCGCGACACGCTCATCTGCGCGCGCGGCCTGCTCGCCGCCGGCTTGCGCGATGAGGTGAAGCAAATCCTCATCACGTTCGGCCGCTTCGCCGAAAATGGCACGTTGCCCAACGCCATCTACGGCGACAACGCCAGCAACCGCGATACGAGCGACGCGCCGCTGTGGTATGGCGTGGTCGCCGAAGACTTCGCGGCGGCGGTGGAGGCGGAGTTCAAGGCCCAAGGTCCAAAGTCCAAGGTCGCGGAGTTCTATTCGACTGCCGTGGATGCTTCGGGGCGCTCCATCGCGGATGTGCTCCGCTCCATCGCGCTCGGCTACTTGCGCGGCACGCCGAATGGCATTCGCGTGGACACCGCGAGCGGGTTGGTCTGGAGCCCGAGCCACTTCACCTGGATGGACACGAACTACCCCGCCGGCACGCCGCGCGAAGGCTACCCGATTGAGATTCAAGCCCTGTGGATTCGCCTCCTGCGCCAGCTCGACCGCCTGGGCGTCGCGCCTGATGGTGAAGCCTGGAGCGAACTGGCTGCGCGCGCCCAGCACTCGCTGAACGAGCACTTCTGGTTGGAGGACCACGGCTGGTTCGCCGACGTGTTACTCGCGAAGCCCGGCGTCGCTGCCCGCGACGCCGTGCGCGACGAAGCCTTGCGCAGCAACTGCCTCTTCCCCATCAGCCTCGGCCTCGTCAGCGGCGAACGCGCCCGTCGCACCGTGGACGCCGCGCTCCGTCACCTCGTCATCCCCGGCGCACTGCGCTCGCTCGCGCCCTTGCCCGTCTCGCCCCCGCTCCTGATTCACGGCCCCGGCGGACAGTTGCTCAACGACCCAACCAATCCCTACTGGGGCCACTACGAGGGCGATGAAGACACGCGGCGCAAACCCGCCTACCACAACGGCACCGCGTGGACCTGGACCTTCCCCGTCTTCTGCGAAGCCCTGGCCCGTGCCCACGACCTCGCGCCCGAAGCCGTCGCCGCCGCGCGTGCCTACCTCGGCAGCGCCAGCGACCTGCTCGCCACCGGCTGCCTCGGCCACCTCCCCGAAATCGTGGACGGTGACGCCCCGCACACCCAGCGCGGCTGCGACGCGCAGGCGTGGGGCGCGACGGAGGCACTGCGGGTGTGGCGGCTGTTGCAGCCGGAGTGAAGGTGCGGAACGCCCATCCGCCGCATCCGTCCTCGCAACTTTTCCCCCGCGCTGGTTAAGTATCGCCCAGTCACATGGCGCAATTCAGCTACCAGGCCCGCAAGCGTTCCGGCGAGACCGTGCGCGGCATCCTCGAGGTCAACGACCGCAGCGCGGCGCTGGCGCAGATTGATCGCATGGGATTGTTCCCCGTCGCGGTCGAGGCGACCAAGGGAGGGGCGGCGGCCACGCCCGCCCAGGGGGCGGCTTCCATTTCGCTGGCCAAGTTTCTCCCACCGGCGTTGCGCGAGGTGGCGCTGCGCCCACGGCAGCCGAAGATGCAGGAGCTGGCGACGTTCACGCAGCAGTTCGCCAACTTGCTCAAGGCCGGCATGCCGCTGACCACGGCGCTGAACAGCATGACTTACCTCGGCTCTAAGGGCATCCCGCCCGAGGTCGCCAAGCTACTCCGGCAGGACGTGACCGAAGGCCGCAGCTTGTCCGACGCGATGGCCAAGCAGCCGGTCATCTTCTCGAACATGTATGTGAACATGGTCCGCGCGGGCGAGCAGAGCGGCTCGCTCCAGGAGGTGCTGCGGCGGTTGGCCGAGCACTTCGAGCGCTTCGCCGAGGTGCGCTCGAAGGTGCAGTCCGCGCTCATCTACCCGGTGATTGTCATGCTGGTGGGCCTCGCGATGGTGGTGGTGTTCATCGTGTTCATCCTGCCGACGTTCCTCTCGCTCTTCGCAGGGATGAAGGCTGAGCTGCCGGCCTCGACACAGTTGCTCATCGGCATCAGCAACTTCCTCCGCAACCCGCTTTACCTGCTCACCATGGCGATTGTGGCAGTCGCGGTGGCCATCGTCTTCATCCGATTCCGCACGAGTGAAGTCGGCCGCCGAGTGCTGGACCGGTGGAAGCTGAAACTGCCGCTCTTCGGCAACGTGATGCGGCTCTACCTCTTCGGGCAGTTCGCGCGCACGCTGGGGACGCTCATGCAGAACGGCGTCTCGGTCCTGACCGCGCTGAAGATCACCGAGCAGGTGTTGCCGAACGTGGTGCTGAAGGAAGCCATCGCCAAGACGCGCGAGGCGGTGACGGACGGCAAGACGCTGGCGCAACCGCTGGCGCGCAGCCAGGTCTTCCCGCAGCTCATGATTGACCTCATCCGCATCGGCGAGGAGACGGGCGACGTGCCCGGCGCGTTGCGGAGCGTGGCGGAGACTTACGAGAGCGACCTGAACACCACGCTGCGCGTAATGATGAACTTAATCGAGCCGGTGATGATCGTGGGCATCGCGCTGGTGGTGGTGTTCCTGCTCCTGAGCGTGTTGCAGGCGATGTTCATGATCACGTCGAGCATCGGCGAGAGCTTTGGAGGCCGATGAAGATGCCCGGAGACAGGACGCAGGAGGCAGGAGGCGCGCCGCGTCCGGCTACGACGCCGCCTCTTTCACCTCTCACCTCTCACCTTTCACCCGCCTTCACCCTCATCGAGATCATGATCGTGGTGGGCATCATCGCCATCGTGATGACCATCGCGATCCCGGCTTTCGTGAGCGCGCAGAACAAGACCCCGATGCGCAACGCGTTGCACGACGTGATGGAGGCCTGCGCCACGGCCCGCGCCCAGGCCATCCTGCGCGGGAGCATCGTGGAACTGCGCATCCGGCCGCAGGACTACACCTTCGAGGTCGCACCCACCGGCGTGCGCGAGGGTTCCGGCGGCGGCGACGCGCGACCGGAGCCAAAGGCCGGCGAGGGGCACGGCGTCTTCACCGTGAAGCTGCCGGAGGAGGTGGGCATCGAGGAAGTCGCGGTGAACTTCCAGTTGCTCAAGGACGCCGAGGCCATCGCCGTGCGCTTCCATGCGAACGGCACGAGCGATGAGTTCACCGTGGTGCTGCGCTCGCTCTACAACGAACTGCGGAAGGTCACGCTCGATCCCGTGACCGGCCGGGCTGACTACGAGGTGCTGCGATGAGGATTCAGAAGTCAGAAGTCAGTAGTCAGAAGTCAGGAGGCGGGGCGCTTCCGACCACGCGCCTCCAGTCTTCTGCCTCCAGTCTTCTGCCTCCTGCTTCTGCCTTCACCCTCCTGGAGGTCATGATCGCCATTGGCATCTTCTTCATGTGCGTGTTCGTGATCTTGGAGCTGGTGTCCACGAACCTGCGGCACATCCAACACCTTCAGAAACCGACGGTGGACATCGGCAGCCTGGCGTCCGAGCTGTCGCTTACCAATAAGCTGGAGGAAGGCGGAGACGCCGGGAATTTCGGCAGCCTTTACCCCGGCGTCTCGTGGTCGCGCGAGATCACGATGGTGGGGACCAACGGCTTGTTCCAAGTGGACTTCACCGTGCAGGACGGCGCGGGCGGCGGGCAAAGCCGGCTGTCCATCTTCCTTTACCGGCCCGAGTCCAAGCACGGCATCACGTTGAACTGAAATGAACCTGACGCGAGACACGGCAGGAGACAGGAGACAGGAATCGGGAGTCAGGGGGATCGGCGTGGTCGCCACGCGTCGGGCCACCGCGCGCCCCCCATCTCCTATCTCCTATCTCCTATCTCCTGCCGCCGCTTTCACCCTCATCGAAGTCTTGCTCGCCACCGGCATCCTCGTGCTGGTGATGACGGCGATTTACGCGAGCTGGACGGCGGTGCTCCGCGCGGCGAAGACGGGCAACGCCGCCACGGACGAGGTTCAGCGGATGCGCATCGCGCGGCAGGCGCTGGAACAGTCGCTCGCCTCCGCCGTGCTCTACGCGGGCAACCCGCGCTACTACTCCTTCATCGCGGACACCACGGACGAGAAGTTCGCGCTGCTCAGTTTCGTCGCGCACCTGCCGCCGGACTTTCCCGGCAGCGGGATGTTTCCGAACCAGCCGCTGCGGCGCGTGACCTTCGCGGTGGAGGGTGGCCCGAACAACGGCCCGCCCGCGCTGCTCCTGCGCCAGACCTCGCTGCTCACGCCGACGAACGCGCCCATCGAGGAGTCCTACACGCTCACGCTGTCGCGGAACCTCGCCATCTTCGGGGTGGAGTTCTGGAGCACGAACCTGAACGACTGGGACGTGGAGTGGCTGCAAACCAACCAAGTGCCCAAGATGGTGCGCGTGACGTTGGGCTTCGGGGCGCGGCAGGGCGCTCCGCCGGCGGTGGTGGTGAGCAGTGTGATTTCCCCCGGCGGACAGGGCGTGCCGCGCGAGTTGCAGTCGTTGCAAGGGCCGGGGCTGACGCCCAAGTGATGAAGACACGATGAACTTACGCGCCTCCACTCGCACCGGTCGCTCCGGCATCGCGCTCATCATCGTGATGCTCGTCATCCTCGTGCTGGCGGTGCTGGCGGGCGGGTTCGCCTACTCGGTGAAGGTGGAGACCACGTTGGCGCGCAACGCCTCGCACGATCAGGAGTTCGAGTGGCTGGGCCGCTCGGGCGTGGAGCTGGCGCGGTTCTTCGTCGCGCAGAACTTTCCCAACGAGCCTTACGACGCGCTGAACCAGAAGTGGGCCGGCGGGCCGCTGGGCACGAACGAAGCGTTGAACAGCGTCTCGCTCACCGACGTGCGGCTCGGCTCGGGCACGCTCAACGTCAAGCTCACCGACTGCGAACGGAAGCTGAACATCAACTTTGCGGACGCGCTCGTGCTCGGCCAGGCGCTCAAGGCCTGCGGTGTGGACGTGACGGAGGCGGGGCAGATTTCCGATTCGATTCAAGACTGGATTGACCGGGATGACCGGCCGCGCCTGAGCGGGGCGGAGAGCGATTATTACCTCAGCCTGAAGCCGCCGTATCAGGCGAAGAACGGGCCGCTGGATGATTTGACCGAGCTGATGCTCATCCGGGGCGTGGTGCCGGATATGTTTTACGGGACGGACCTGAGCCAGATGGACGTGCCGCGCAGCGTGACCGGGCGCGCGCTGGCGGTGAACAAATACACCGGCCCCATCTACACCAACGCGCTGCGGGACATGTTCACCACGGTGTCCAGCGGGCGGGTGAACGTGAACACGGCCTCGGCGTTGGTGCTGCAAGTGGCGCTCGGCGTGGACACCGCCACGGCCCAAGCCATCATCGCCCGGCGTGCGGGGCTGGATGGGCAGGACGGGACGGAGGACGACGTGCCGTTCCGGCAGCCGGCGGAGTTAAGCTCGGTCGTGGGCATCCCGCCGCAGCTCGTGGCGGCGTTGCAGCAGCGCTTTGCCGTCCGCAGCGCGACCTTCGAGGTGGCGGTGGACGTGGACATCGGCGGGCAGAAGCGGACGCTGGTGGGGCTGATCTACCGCGCCAGCCAGCGCGAGGTGCGGACGCTCTACACGCACTGGAAATAGGACGGGAGGGATTGAGCCGCAAAAGGGCGCAGAGAGCGCAAAGGGAACGGACCCGCAGACCAACGGCTAGTTGAACAACGCCTCTTCCTTTGCGTCCTCGCGCCCTTTCGCGGCTCAAACTCGGGCGTTCAACTGGCCTTTGCCTGCGCTTCCCCGGCGGCGGGGCCGAGCACTTTGCGCACGCGGGCGACGAGTTCGGTGGGGCTGAAGGGCTTGACCATGTAGTCCGCCGCGCCGAGTTCCAGGCCGGTGACGATGTCTTTGTCGCGGGCGCGGGCGGTGAGCATGATGACGGGGATGTGCCGGGTGCGGGGGTTTTCCTTGAGGTGCCGGAGCACGCCGAAGCCGTCCATCACGGGCATGAGGCCGTCGAGCAGGATGAGCGCGGGCTGGGTGGGGCCGACGAGGGCGAGTGCCTTTTCGCCATCGGTGGCGTGGACCACCGCGTAGCCGGCCTGCTTGAGCTTGAACTCAATCAGTTGGGCCGTCTGCGGCTCGTCTTCAGCTAGCAGGATGGTGGTCACGCGCTGCAAAAACTATGCGGGGGCAAGTGACGGCACAAGCGCGGAAAGACTCAGCGCAACTGCGCGCGGAGCCACTCTGGTCGGTTGGTGGTGAGGCCGTCCACGCCGGCGGCGACGAGCCGACGCGCGGCCTCGGGGTCGTCCACGGTCCAGACGTAGAGCTGGAGGCCGGCAGCGTGGGTCTGCTGCACAAACGCGGCGTCGAGCGGGCCTTGCCAGGCGAGGTTGAGGCCGTCGAGCTGGGCGGCCTTGGCCTTGGCGATGAGCGAGTCGGGCGTGGGCGACCACGCGCCGGTGGCCTTGTCCTGCTTGAAGCTGGCGAGGTAGAGGACGGGGATTTGCGGGAACAATTTTTTGGCCGCCGCGCAGACGGGATGGCTGAAGCTGATGATGACGAGTTGGGCGGCGGGCTTGCCGGCGGCCTTGATCACGCGCTCCAACTCGGGGAGCACTTCGACGCCGCACTTGATCTCGATGACGAGGCGCTTGCCGTCGGGGATGAGGGCGAGGGCTTCGTCGAGCGTGGGGAGCAGCTCACCTTTCCACTGCGGGGCTTTCCACGCACCGGCGTCGAGGGCGCGGAGGTCGGCGAGGGTGGACTCGGGGATTTTTGCGGCGGTGCCGGTGGTGCGCTTGGTGTCGGCGTCGTGGCAGACGACAAGCTTGCCGTCTTTCGTGAGCCAGATGTCCAACTCGACGGCGTCGGCGCGCTGCTGCCAGCCGAGCTTGAAGGCGGCGAGGGTGTTCTCCGGCGCGTCGTGCGACGCGCCGCGATGCGCGATGATGTCCACGGCGTGAGTGTGGGCGGCAAGGGCGAGGGTGGCGAGGAGAAGGAGGAGTTTAATGGCGCAGGTGAGAAAGTGGGCAGGCGAGAAAGTGAGCGAGTGAGCCGGTGGAAGGGATGGTGTGTGTGGGATTCGCACCTGCTCACTTTCCCGCTTTCTCACCTGCCCGCTTTCGTTCGGCTGCAAGGGCGAGTTGCACCACGCGCTCCGCGCCGGCGACGTAGGCGGCGCGGTTGGCGAGGAGGGCGTCGTTGTGGTCGCCGAAGATTTCGACAAGGGCTTTCGGCTCGCGGGCGGCGGCGAAGTTCCGCTCGCCGTGGTGGAAACGAATGGTCGTGTCCGCGCGGCTGTGCAGGACAACGACGGGGCAAGCGATGGCGGGCAGGCGGCTGTGCGTGTCGTAGCGAATGCGGCTGATGAGCTTCACCGGGAGCCAGGGGAAGAGCTCCGCGCCGATGTCCGGGATGCTGGTGAAGGAGCTTTGCAGCACGAGGCCACCGACGCGCTCGGTGGCCGCGAGGTGGCTGGCGATGCCGCCGCCGAGGGATTCACCCCAGACCAGAATGTGCTCGGGCGCAAAGCCGCGCGTGCGCAGCCATTGGTAGGCGGTCGCGGCGTCGGTGTAGGTGCCGGCTTCGCTGGGTTCGCCGTCGCTGAGGCCGTAGCCACGGTAGTCAAAGGTGAGGAGGCTGACGCCGGCTTCGAGAATGGCGCGGTAGTAGCCGGGACGGGAGGTGAGGTTGCCGCCGTTGCCGTGGCAGAAGAGCATCACGAAGCGCGCGCGGGGCGAGGCTTTGTCAGCCGCGAAGAACCACGCGTGGAGGCGGGGGCCGTCGGGGGCCTTCAGCCAGACTTCCTCGGCGGGGCGGCCCACGTCGTCGGGTGTGGATTCCGCGTCGCAGGTCGGGTGGTAGACTTGGCTGTGCTCGAAGCGGTATAGCATGAGGGCGATGACCAGCAGGCCCAGCAGGGGGACGAGCCAGCGGCGGGCTTTCTTAATGCGCTCAAGGAACGGCTGCAAGGCTGACGCTTAGAACTTCGCCTTGAGCGCCTGTTCGATGGCCTTCACCAGCGCGGCGTCATCCGGCTCGGTGCCGGTGTCGAAGCGGGCGAGGAGCTTGCCGTCGCGGCCGATGAGGAACTTGCTGAAGTTCCAGGTGACGGGGCCGGGGAGCACGGAGCCTTTGCCGGTGAGGGCGGTGAAGAGCGGGTGTTGCTCGGGGCCGTCGGCGCAATGGATTTTCGCGAAGAGGGGGAAGGTGACTTTGTAGTTGGTGGTGCAGAACTGTTTGATCTCGGCGGCGGTGCCGGGCTCCTGCGCGCCGAAGTCGTTGCAGGGGAAACCGAGGACGGCGAGGCCGCTCTTGCCGTATTTCTGGTGGAGGGCTTCGAGGCCGGCGTATTGAGGGGTGGCCCCGCATTGGGAGGCGACGTTGACGAGGAGGAGGACTTTGCCGGCGTGGGGTTTGAGGGAGGTGTCTTTGCCGGCGAGGTCCTTGAGGGGGATGTCGGCGAGGGGTTTGGTCTGGGCGAAGGTGAGTTGGGTGAGGAGGCAGAGGGTGAGCGCGAGTTTCATGGGGAGGAAGGTAACAGGCAGAGGCGGACAGGGAAGCCCGGAGGCGGCCGGGAGGAACGGGGTGAGGTAGGGCGCGTCTGTCCCCAGCGCGCCGCTGAACCTCGGATGCCGAACCCGGCGCGCTGGGACAGACACGCCCTACCCACGGGCTTAGGCCGCGCCGTAGAACTGCTCGACGACGCGTTTGAAGTCGTTGGCCTCGACCTTCACGATGCCGAGTTCGCGCTGGGCGTTCTCGGGGGCGTCGCTGGCGTGGGCGGCGTTGACCATGATGTTCGAGCCGAACTCGCGGCGGATGGAGCCGGGCGGGGCCTTCGCGGGGTCGGTGGGGCCGAGGACGTCGCGGATTTTGGCGACGGCGTTCGTGCCTTCATAGACGAGGGCGATGCACTTCTCGGGGCCGGGTTCGGCCAACTGGTCCGGCGAGCACTCGGACTCCGAGCGGCCGGACATGAAGCGGACGATGTTGTCGAACTGGCTGTCGCCGAAGACGGGGCCGAGGATGTCGCCGAGCGCGGCTTCGGTCTCGGGCGGGATGGTGAAGCCGATGGTCGGGTCTTTCTCCAGCGCCGCCTTGGCCTTCGCGGCGATGACGGACTTGAGCTTGGTGCGGAGGAACGATTTGACCGGGCCGTAGAATTCCATCGCCTGCGCGGTGCTCATGTGGAGGACGCGGATGCCGACGATGTAGAGGCCGGTGCGGCTGAAGAAATCAATGACGTTGCCGGG
>JAYTIO010000402.1:0-10528 GCA_043731805.1 Pedosphaera sp.
GGTCTGCGTGCGGAGCGCGATGTTGTTGGTGTTGCCGAACTGGCCGGTCGTGCCCTTGTCCACGCGGCTGATGAGCAAATCAATCTGCTCCAACTGCGCCGCGACGGGCGAGGCGACAATGAGGCGGTTCTGCTGGATGTCGGCGATGACGCGGGCCTTGGTGGCGGCGGCAGAGCCGGTTTCCTTCGGCTCGGCAACGCCCGGGACGGCCTGGCGGATGATGGCGGCCAACTCCTCGGCCTTGGTGCTCTGAAGCTGATAGATGCGCACGTCACCCGCCGGACCTTCGCGTTGCTCGAACTTCGCAATCAACTCCTCCGCCATCGCGATGCGCTCGCGCGGGCCGAAGAGCACCATCGTGCGCGAAGCGTCGTCATAGACGGCGGTGATGTATTCGTTCGGGTCGGGCGGCAGGAGCTGCATCGTCTTGGTCGTGGGATTGAACTCCTGACGCTTGGGGGCGGTGGAGAGCCCGAAGGTGCGGTTGAGCAGGTCGGCGACAATTGCGCCGGAGGTGTTTTGCAGCGCGAAGGTTTTCATCTGCCGCTCGGCGGGGGCCTCGATGTCAATGGTCGCCAGCAGCGTCTTGATGCGCTGAATGTTCGCGAGCCGGTCGGTGATGATGATGCCGCGCCCGCGCGGGAGCACGGCCATGGAGCCGGCGTTGGAGAGCATCGTGGTGAGGGACTCGGTGATTTCCTTCGAGTCCACGTTCTTCGCATCGAGCACGGCGGTGACGACCTCGCCGAGGCGCACGTCGCCCGGCGCTCCGCTTCCGCGCAGGAGTTTGAGCGGGGTGGAAGGCAACTCCTTGAACGGCACGAGCTGAAGGTAGTTCGCGTTCTCGACGAGCATGACGCCCTTCATCGAGAGGATGACGTTCAACGTGTCGAGCGCCTCGGCGTAGGTGTAGGTGTTGGCGTCGTTGTAGGAGAGCGTGCCCTCTGGCTTGGTGGCGGCGAGGAGTGGCTTGTTCGCCATCTGCGCGAACCGCTCAATCACGTCGGCGTAGGAGATGCCATCGAACTGGAAGCGGATGTTGCGCACGGACGTGGCTGCGCCAGCGGGTGCGGCAGGCACGGCGATGGTGACGGTCTTCGCGGGGGCGTTCGTGGCGGGAACGACCTTGGGCGCGTCCTGCGCCGCGAGGGTGAACGTGCCGGTGGCGAGCGCCAGGGCGAGGAGCGTGGAGTGCGTGCGGTTCATAAGAGGAAAGGGAGTGCGGGTGCGGGAGAATACTGGCGCGTGCGAAGTCTGACGACGAGTCCCCTCTCCCCCATCGGGGGAGAGGGCTAGGGTGAGGGGGCGGGCGGCGGTGTCAAAGCAGCGCTCGGGAGTTCGAGCACTCCGCTTCAACGCAGAGACGCAGAGGACGCAAAGTTCCGCAGAGAGGGGAGTGGAGAAACGCCGCAAGCGGTGAACGCGGTTTGGCTGTCCCCCCTCTACGTTCCTCCGCGTCCTCTGCGTCTCTGCGTTAAAGGGAACGCCAGCTTCACCCGCATCGTTCAGGTGAAACTCAAACGACGCTCGGTCTGCTGGACGCCGTTCCCCCTCACCCCGGCCCCCTCCCCCGGTGGGGGCGAGGGAGAAGAGGCGGTGAGCGTCCGACCAGTTGTCTCGGCGTTGGTTCATTCCGGCTTCCCTCCCGCTTTCGCCAGCTCCGGCGGGAGTTGGGCCACCTCCAGCTTCCGCAAGTCCGCCAGCGTTTGCCCGCGCTCGATGGCGAAGAACTCATCCTTCACGCGCACGATGACGCGGCTGAAGGATTGCAGGCCGCTCGCGCCGGGCAGCGGCATCGCGCGGTAGTCCACCAGCGCGATGGTGCCGCCCGCGAGCGCGTCGCCGGGTTTGTAGCGGGCGGTCTTCTGCGTCGTCAGGTCGCGCACGTGAATCTCCGGCTGCCCCTGCCACTCGGAGAGCGACACGATGCGGAAGGTCTCCGGGCCGGGCGGTCCCGGCGGCGTGGCGGGCGTGCTCGATGGGGGACCCGGCACGTTGCGCGTCGGCGGCACGGGCGGGGGCGGGGGGCGCTTGATGTAGGGCCGCAGGATGTCGCGCGTGGGAATCGTGTCGAACTCGCGGCGCGCGGGCGAATCCAGCTCCACCTTTGCCAGCAGCGGTTCGAGCGTCACGTCGGGGGCGGGGTCGAGCACGAGGGTCAGGCAGCGGAACTGCACGCGCACCACGCCGGGCGCGTCGCCGCCGGAGACGACGAGGTTCTCCAGCCGCAGGAGGTAAGGCGATTGTTCGAGCAGGAAGAGCAGGTTCACGACGCCGGGCAACGGGCCTTCGCCCTGCACGTTCCAGCCGATTTCACTCGCGCCGCGCATCTTGCGGGGGCCGACGGGCAGGCGGGTGAAGCTCACTTCGCGCAAGCCGGCGCGGAGGATTTGCTTGGTCAGCATCTCGCCGGAATGCGCGCTGGCCTCGTCCACGGTGTCGGCGAACACGAGTTTCGCGAGGTTCTTCAACCGGTCCTCGGCGTTGAAGTAGTTACGCCGGTCCGTGTTGATTTTCTCCAGCCGCTCGCGCGCAGTGACGATGCGCTTGTCGAGGTCCGTGAGGGGCTTGGTGATGAAGGCGCGCAAGCCCAGCCCGCCGCCGAAGAGGCACGCAGTCCCGAGCACCAGCCCGGCCAGGAGTTTCTCGCGTTGGTTCACCCGCCTCCTTTCTTGCGCGGCTCAAGCGAGGCGTCGTCCGCCGGGCGCTCGGGCGGCGAGACTTTCGTCAGGTCAATCTTCAACTTCGCGGGGACGACCAGTTCGACGGTGGAGAGGAATTCGTAGCCCGTCTTGTCGGAGCCGGGCGTGATGGCGAGTGGCTTGACCTCGTAGCCGGCGGCGCGGAGCTGCTTCTCAATTTTCGCCAGGACCGCGCCGCTCTTCGCGCGCACGGCAAGGCGCAGCACGCCCTGGCCGCTCACCGACAGCGACGTGAGGAAAACCTCTTCGCTGCGCGGCAGCACAGCGGTGAGGTAGGCGTAGTGCAACAGCCAGTCGCGCTCGCCCTTCACCCACTCGTTCACGACGCCCGCCTGCCCAATCATCTGCCGGTAGATGGGCCGCTGCTTCTCGGCGAGGGCAGCCTCGGCGGTGATGGCATCCAGCACCGCCTGCCGCTGGCCGACCAGCCAGCTCCGCACGCCCGCGACGATAAGGAACAGCACGACCGCCGCAGCGACACCGGCAAGAATCTTTATCTTCCGCAAGTCGCGCTGCACGGCGGGACGCTTCGGGTTGAGGAAGTCAAACGGCAGCCCACCCGTGTCCGCGAAGCCCAGGGCGAGGCCGATGCCGGCGGTCGCGCCAGCGGCGGGGCTGCGAGAGTCCTCGGGCAATTCCAGTGCGGCGGTGTCCAGCAAAGCGACCGGCGTGCTCACGCGCGTGGCGAGGGCCGCAACCACGGCGGCCTCGTGACCAGTCGCGCCCGCGACGAAGAGGCGTGCCAGCGCACCCGCCGAGCCGAGGCCGCTGTAGCTGTGCAGGCTGCGCACGACCTCGATGGTCGCGGCGCTGACGAAGGCTTCGGCGGTCAGGGCCTGGCTTGGAACTCCTCCGGCAGGCGGGACTCCCAGCCCGGCGCTCCGGCTGAAGGGCACGGCTTGGTCGGTGACGACATCAATGCTGAGTTCGTCCGGGCGCAGCGAAACCAACGCGTAAGGCTGCCCGGCCTCGTTCACGCGGCACGCCTCCACACACCGCGCGCTGGCGCTGGGCAGCAATCCGAGCGCGACGAGCTTCACGCCGGCGGCTTCGGCAGCGCGCTGGTAGAACGCGACGACATCGCGCTTGGCGACGGCGACGAGCACTTCGAGCTTCGGCGGCGGGGCGGCGGGCGCTTCTGCGCCGGGCCTCGCGTTCACGTCGGGTTTGGGCGCGGGCGGGGTGATTTGCCGGTGGACTTGGAAATCAATCACCGCGTCCGCGAGCCGGAACGGCAGGTCCTTGCCGACTTGCAGGTGGACGATGGAGGCCAACTCGCGCACGTCGGGAATGACGGGGAGCAGCAGCGTCTTGAGCACGACCTGCGCGCGCGGGATGCCGAGCACGACGGGGCCGGGCTTGAGTTTGAGTTGGTCGAGCGTCTTCGCGATGGCGGTGCCGAGCACGGCGGCGTCGGTGCGGTCGGCGTCGGCGGGGAGGTTGAGCGGCGTGACGGACACGCGGGCCACAGCGGGCTGGCCGCTGCGCGTGGTGGTCTGCACGACGCGGAGGGAACGGCCATCGAGGTCGAGCGCGGTGGCCTGCGCGGGCAGCTTCGAGCGCTGCTCGCGGGTGAGGGAGAATTTCTTCAGCGGGAAAGCGGGGAGCGAGTCGCGGTCAGCCACGGCGGGCCTCCTTTCCGTTTCGGTTCGCTGACTTGGAGGGAGCGACCTCCGTTTCGCCGCCGATGGGGAACGGCAGGCCACGGCGGGTCACGTCGCGCAGGTAGGTCACGCGACGGGTGCCGCCGGCGACATCGAGGCCGACTTCCAGCACGCGGTAGCGGCCGGAGGGCTGGCCGTAGCCGATGACTTGGCAGGTGAATTGGAAGCTGCGCGCGGTGAGCAACGGCGCGAGGGCCTTGAACTTCGCGGCGTCCACCACGCCTTCCGCGTAGAGCCACGCGATGGTGGTGCGGCGCTCGGGGCTGATGCTGCGACGGGCGGACACGATGGACTCGGCGAGTGCGTCGTCCACGCCGGGCAGCGTGGCCAGGACGGCAAGGCTGGCGGTGTTCACGTTGATGAGGCCGACGGTCTGGAGCTCGGGGGACGCGGTGAAGAGTTCGAGCACCGTCGCCAGCTCGGCCTTGCCGACGCCGGAGGTGATTTCGATGTCCAGCCCTTTGCCGTCCTTCACGGGAAGCACGGCTTCGAGCAGGTCGGCGGCGTGCGAGAGCGTGACGTCGTTGGAGCGGAGGGCGGCGAGGAAGTTGGTGAGCGCCGGAGGCAGTTCGGTCTCGGGCCACACCGCTTCGGGGCTGTTGAAGTTCACGCGGTAGGTGCCGTCGTTGGCCGTGTCGGGGTCGGAGGAGGCGATGGTGAGAAACTGGCTCAGACCGCGCGCGGGGCGCGCTTGCTCGGCGCCGTCGCCGGTGGCGCTGGCGGGGGAGCCGTGCAGGAGCGCGGGGGTGAAGCCGCGCACGAGGAGCACTTCTTCGAGGGAGGCAAGCGGGCCGTTGCGGATGGTGTAGGGCCGAGGCAGACCGCTGTAGTAATCCTGCTCAGCACCCTCGGGCAGCGGCGTGTTGTCTTCGTCAATGAAGTCACGTAACGCAGCGGCGAGGGCCGGGGTGAAGCGCGGGAGCTTCTCGAGCTTCGCTTCGCCCAAGGCATTCACGTTGAGCTTCCCGGCTTCGTCGCTGAGGCCGAATCGGATTTCCTCCGGCGACTCGCCATCGCCCGGGGAGAAGACGGTGAAGAACCAGCGGTCCGCACCATCCTCGAACACAAGGCGGTCGCGGAAGGCCCCGGGGTTTTGCTGCCAGTCGGTCGCGCCGGGCTGGGCATCAGCGGCGACGCGCAAGGCTTCCTCGACGCCGCTCATGGCCGCCGCCCAAGCCTGCTCGGTGCCCACGCTCGCGCTGGCAGCGGTGTCCTCGGCCTTGAAGCGGAAGAGCAGGCTGATGACGAGCATGGAGAGCAGCATCACGAGCACGAGCACGCCGACCAGGATGAAGGCGCGGGCGAGGGTTTCGCGCGCGGGCGAACGGGTGGCACGCGGAGATTGAAAGCAGAGCTTCACCGTGAGTTCACGTTCGCCACGAAGTTGGTTTCCGGCGGCTTGGGCTGGCCGGCGGGGAGGAAGATGACGCGGCGAAAGACTTCGCCCGGATACTGGCCGGGGGCCAGGTCCGGCGGCAGCGGCTCGAAGCCCAGCGTGACTTCCACGCCCGGCGGTGGCGCGATGCCGCTCCAGCTCTCGCGCCAGGCCGTGCCGTCCCAGAAACGGAAGCTCAGGTAGCGGACCGTCTCCGTGAGCGGCTCGGCGGCGGCAGCGGGGGCGGCGGCGGGCGCGTTGGGGTCGCCGCCGGTGGTGGCGAGCGCGGGCGCAAGTGAGGAGGTGATGAAGTCCACCGCCGGTTCCTCCGTGCGGACCAACCCGCTGACGGCGAGGTTCGTGCCTTCGCTCGCGTAGGTGGCGCGATACGCGACGCGCCGGAGGTCGGTTTGCATGCCGCCCAACGCGAGCGGCAGCGCGGTGGTAGCGAAGCGCAGCGAGTTGGAATCCCCCGTGAAGCCCACGCGGTCGTGCTTCGGCGCGACCCGGAGGTCGGCGGCGAGGCGGTCCATGACCTGGCGCACGGCGGCGAGGCGCTCGGCCTCGTCAATGAGCTGGCCCCGGAGCGAGGTGGATTGCTGGTAGAAGGTCATGGCCACCAAGAGGAGGCCGATGGCGATGCAGATGGCGAGGACGACTTCGAGGAGGGTGAACCCCGGAGAATGCGGAATGCGGAATGCGGAATGCGGAATCGGAGCGGGGACGCCCACGTCCGCAGCGGCTACGGACGTGGGCGTCCGTGCTCCAGTGGGTTGGCAGGGCAAGCGCATGGGTCAGAAGGCGGCGGGCAGCGCGCTGCGGTTGGGGTCCACGCGGATGACTTGGGCGAGGCGGCGGACCAGTTGGGCTTCCTGATGCCGGATGATGACCTCGACGCGCAGCAGGCCGCTGGCCGCGCCGGTTTCCGTTTCGGTCGGGGACACGACGAGTTCGGAGGTCCACTTGTCGAAGGGGGCGAGGAAGGGTTGCTCGCCTCCCTCGGCGGTGGAACGGATACCGAGCTGGATTTCCGCGAGCACGGTGGCGGCGAGGTTGCCGGCGTGGGTGTTGAGCCGCTGGCGCTCCAGGCTGTCAGCCGAGGCGTTCATGCCGCTCGTGACGATGGCCGCAGCGGTGACGAAGAGCGCGAGGGCGAGGATGACTTCGAGGAGGATCGATCCCTGGGCCAGCGACTGCAAGCCGCCGACACGCATCTTCGAGCAGATACCGCCCAGCCTCACTTCACACCCTCCGCAGCGGCCTCCGTGGCCGGGGCGGGAGGCTCGGGTTCAGTGGTGCTGGCCTCGGCGGCGGCCTGCCGGCGAATGCTGCCGGTCAGTCCCGCCAAGCGGACCGTAACACGCCGGACATCGGTCTCATCACGCGACGTCAGCACGATGTTCACCGAGTCGCCGGTGCCGTCGGGGTAGAAGTTCACCACCGAGAAGGGGCTGTGCGAGGTTTCCGGTGCGGTGGTCTCCGCAGCCTCGGGAGCGGGGGCAGCGGCATCCGCACCGGCCGCCGCGCCTTGGCCGTCGGGCTGGACCTGCTGGATGCTGACGAGTTCGCTGATGCTCTCCACGTAGCTCGCCGCCTCGGGCAGGTCTAGGAACACGCCGGGGGCGCCGACGGGGTCCGCCTCCCACATCACCCGCACCGTGGTGCCCGGGGCTTCCGCCACGAGCGTCTCGGCGTTGTCCCCGCTCTCGGCCTCGGGGAAGAGGATGCGCACCTGCTTGCCCGTGCTCTCGGCGTGGGCGCGGGCGAAGCGGAACAGCGACTCGAGCTGCGTCGCGCCTTCGTCGAGTCGCGCGCCGTTGGCCGCCGTGGAGAAGTTGTAAACCACCGCGCCCAGCAACAGCAGCATCAGCACGATGGTCAGCAACTGCTCGATGAGCGTGAAGCCGAGGCGTGCTGAGTTGCGGGGGCGCAGGGTCATGGCGCTGAACCTCATTTCTCAGTCCCCGGCGCAGGCGCTCCGTGCCGGATGTCGTCGTCGGTGTCGGGCTGGCCGTCGGGGCCGACGGAGAAGAGCTTGTAAGGCAGCGCGGACTTGTCATCGCCATCGCCACCGGCGGCGATGAGTTCGTAGCGGAGCTTGTTGCCCCACGGGTCATCGAGCGAGGTGCCGGGCTTGATGTAAGGCCCCTGCCACTTCTCGCCCATGCGCTCGTTCTCGAAGGTCGGCTTCTTGGACAGCGCATCCAGGCCACCCTCCTGCTCGGTCGGGTAGTGGCCGAGGTTGAGCCGGTAGGTGTCCAGCGCGGTGGCGACCTGCGCGAGCATGAGCTTGGTGGTGTTCTTCTCCGCGCCCTTTTGCTGGGGGAGGACGAAGACGACCATCGCCCCCGCGAGCATCAGGATGATGACGATGACGAGGAGAATTTCGATGAGCGTGAACCCTGCCGCGCGACGCGGCAGCCGATGCGAGAGCTGTGTGATTTTCAACTTCATGAATTGCCCAAGTGCGACGGGATGTGAGCGGCAAGATTCAACGGAACTCCGCCAAACCCGAAATAAACCCGCCGCGCGCCTATTTCGACCCCAACGAGCTGGCCATCGTGAAGATGGGCAGCAGCAAACCCAGCGCGAGGAAGCCGATGCCCGCCGCGACCACGCACAGGATGAGCGGCTCGATGAGGCGCACCGACTGGTCCACCGAGCGGTTCGTCCGGCGCTCGACGGTGTCGGAGATTTGCACCAGCACCTTGTCCAGTTTGTTGGATTCCTCCGCCACGGCGATCATCGCCAGGATTTGGTCCGGGAAGAAATCGCCCTTGGCCAGCGGCTCGGACAGCCGCTTGCCGTCGCGCACCGACTCCGTGGCCTCGGCGATGCGCTCGGCGAGGATGGTCGAGCCGGTGGCGTTCTGGGAAATCTTCAGCGCGGTGAGGAGCGGCACGCCGTTGGCGAGCATGGTGCCCAGGATGCGGCAGAAGCGTGTGATGGCCAGCAGCCGCAGGGCGTTGCCGACCACAGGGATTTTCAACTGCCACTTCTCCACCTTGCGCCGCGCGGCCTCAGTCTGAAGATTGAGCCACAGGAAGAAGCCCGCGCCCGCGCCGCCGATGAGCAGCAGCCACCACCAGCCGCGCACCAGCTTGCTCGCGGCGAAGAGGATCTCCGTGGGCAGCGGCTTCTTCGCGGCGGCCAGCAGCGGCTCGAAGCGCGGCACGAAGAACACCAGCGCGCCCACCATCACGAGCGACCCGAGCGCCGTGAGCAACGCCGGGTAGATCAGCGCGCCCATCACCTTGCTGCGCAGCTCCTCGTAGCGTTCGAGGAAGCCCGCGAGGTTGCGCAGCACGTCCTCCAGAAACGCCGCGCGTTCACCCGCCTGAATCATCGCGATGTGCAACGTGGGAAAAACTTCCGGGTAAGGCCGCAACGCGTCGGTGAGCGTCTTGCCCTCGGAGACGGAGGCTCGAATTTCCTTCATCAAGTCGCGCAGCCCAACCGCCGGCGTGGACCGGATGAGCGAGTCCAGCGCCCGCAGCAACGGCACGCCGGAGCCGAGCAGGTCCGCGAGCTGGCCGTAGAGCACGCCGAGGTCGCGCGACTTCACCTTTCGCCGCGCGGGCTTCCCGCCGTCCGCCGACGCGCCGCCCTGCACGGTGACGGGGAAGAGACGCTTGTCCTCCAAGGCCCGCATCGCCGCCGCCTCGCTCTCGGCCTCAAGCTCGCCGGTGACGCGCACGCCAGCCTCGGTCATCGCGGTGTAGGTGAACTGGGTCATTTGTTTTTAGCCACAGATTTACACAGATGGGACACAGATGAATTGCAGGGAAACCAGTTCACATGACCATGCGTTTGAACTCAACTTTGGTGCGCCCGAAGTTGATGAGATAGCCTAGGCGGGTGCGGGTGCCCTTCAGTTCGTTCAAGAGCTGGGCTTCGTGCGCTGGCTGATACTCGGGGTCGGTCTTCAGCTCGACGACAATTTTATCTTCCACGAGGAGGTCGGCGGCGTAATCGCCCACAATGACGCCCTTGAAGTGGACTTGCAGTTTCGGCTCCAGCTCGACCTTCACCTTCTGCAAAGTCAGTTCGACCTGCATGGCCCGCTGATAGACGCGTTCGAGAAAGCCATAGCCCAGCACATTATGCACCTCAAACGCCGCCCCGATGAGTTCGCGCGTAACCGGCTCCAGCGAATAGTCCTTCGTCCCGTTCCCCATCTGTGTTCCATCTGTGTTCATCTGTGGCCAAAAAATCAGGCAGCCGTGCAGAGGACCACTTCATCCGGCGTGGTGATACCCTGGCGGACCTTGTCCCAGCCGTCCTCGCGCAGTAGCCGCAGCCCGCCTTGCTTGGCGACGGCCACAATCTGCTGCGACGGCGCACGCTCGATGATCTTCTCGGAGATGGCATCGCTCATCTCCATGAGTTCGTAGAGGCCGCTGCGGCCGCGGTAGCCGGTGTTGCGGCAGTTCGGGCAGCCCGTGCCGCGCCAGAGCTTGTCGCCGGGCGCGAGTTCGAGATCGCGTGGAAGATGCGCGCGGTCCGGCTCGTAGTCGGCCTTGCACTTCGAGCAGATGCGGCGCACTAGGCGCTGGGCCATCGAGCCGATCATGGTGCTGCTGATGAGGAACGGCTCGACGCCCATGTCAATGAGCCGCATCGGCGCGGACGCGGCGTCGTTCGTGTGCAGCGTCGAGAGCACGAGGTGGCCGGTGAGCGCGGCCTGGATGGCGGCGCTGCCCGTTTCGAGGTCGCGGATTTCACCGATCATCACCACGTCCGGGTCGTGACGGAGGATGGCGCGCAGCCCCTTCTCGAAAGTCATG
>JAYTIO010000403.1:0-5504 GCA_043731805.1 Pedosphaera sp.
GAGGCGGAATCCCGGATGACGGAGAGCAAGTTACGTTTGCCGATGAATGCCATGCGGTTCGAGTGTAAGCGCTGTCGCGCGACACCGGGAGCAAAATGAACCGGGCCGGGACAAGGTGGGCGCAACTTGACACGGTCCCCGGCGCGCGGACGGGCCCCGTCCGCAGCGGCCACGGAGGGAGTGAAGCGTTCGGAATCCCCACCTCTCCCGGCGCACGCAGCCGCTGCGAGCCGGGCCGGCTCGCGCTCCGGGACCATGCCGGACAGCCGCTCACCGCGCGGCACCGGGTCCGAATGCGTTGGACCAGCCCGCCTCCGCCAAGGCACGCTGCCACCGTCGGCAATGCCAGTTCACGCAACGCATCTACACCATGACTCCGCAACAAACCGCCGAGAACCTCGGCCTCAAATTCGCGCACGTCGCTCCCGGCTATCTGAACCTCTGCATCCGCAGCGGCTCCCAGCTCCTCACCTCCGGCCACGTCAGCGACCTCAAGGGCAAGCTCGGCGACAACCTCACCGTCGAGCAGGGCTATGCGGCGGCGAAGAATTGCGCCGAGAAAATCCTGCTCTCCGTCTGGCAGACCCACGGCACCCTCGACGGCCTGCGCGTCATCAAGGTGCTCGGCTGCGTGAACTCCACCCTCGAGTTCACCAACCAGCACCTCGTCATCAACGGGGCCTCCGACCTCCTCCACACCATCTTCGGCAAGACCGGCGACGGCTTCCACGCCCGCAGCGCGCTGGGTTTCGCGCAGCTCCCCACCGGCGCGGCGGTCGAGGTCGAGGCCATCTTCGAGATCAAGGGCTGAGGATGGCCCGCTCCCCTGCCCTGCTCCTTGGCGCACTGTGGCTGCTCACCAGCGGCTGGCTGCCTGCCACCGACTGGCCCATGTGGCGCTTTGACGCGCAGCGCTCCGCCGCTTCGCCCGAAGTCCTGCCGGACAAGCTCAACCTCCAGTGGACCCGCAAATACGCCCCGCGCGTCCAGGTCTGGGACGACCCGCTCAACCACGACCTCATGCCCTACGACCGCGTCTTCGAGCCGGTGGTCGTGGGCGAACGCGTCTTCCTCAGCTTCAACGACTGCGACAAAGTCATCGCGCTGAACCTGCGCACGGGCAAGGAACTCTGGGCCTTCTACACCGACGGCCCGGTGCGGTTCGCGCCGGTGGCGTGGCAGGACAAGGTCATTTTCTCCAGCGACGATGGCCTGCTCTATTGCGTCAACGCGGCGGACGGCGCGCTCCAGTGGAAGTTCCGCGGCGGCCCCTCCGAGCGCAAAGTCCTCGGCAACCAACGCGTCATCTCCGCGTGGCCGGCGCGCGGCGGGCCGGTGGTGCGCGATGGGCGCGTCTATTTCGCGGCGAGCATCTGGCCGTTCATGGGCACGTTCATCTACGCGCTCGAAGCCACGACGGGCCGTGTGCTCTGGGTGAACGACAGCACCGGGTCGCAGTTCATCAAGCAGCCGCACAGTGCGCCGTCCTTCGCCGGCGTCGCGCCGCAGGGAGCGCTCGTCGCCACCAAGGATATTCTCCTCGTGCCGGGTGGGCGCTCGGTGCCGGCGGCGTTTGACCGGCACACGGGCACCTTCCTCCACTTCCAGATTGGCGCGGCGGCGAAGGGCAACGGCGGCTCGTTCGTCGCGGCCAGCGACACGGAATACTTCGTCCACACGCGGCTGCACGGCGTGCGCAACTACGAGCTGAAGTCCGGCAAGTCCGGCAAGTTCACCGGCAACGAACCGGTGCTCGATGGTCCGGTCTTCTACAGCTACGTGACCAACAAAACCGGCTCCGTGCTGCAAGCCGTCACCGGCACGAACGTGACGTGGGAGTTCAAGGCCGATGCGTCCGGCGACCTCATCAAGGCGGGCCACCGGCTCTACGCCGCCGGCACCAACGCCCTCCGCGCCATCGAGCTACCGACCGGCTTGCGCGGCGCGCGGGTGGCGTGGACGCTGCCCTTGCCCGGCGGCACGCAGCGGTTGCTCGCGGCGAATGGCGCGCTGCTGGCCGTGACGCTGGATGGTCGCATCCTCGCGTTCGGCGCGGACACCAATAAGCCCGTCACGCTCGCGGACAAGCCCGTTCCGCTGAAGCAGACCGCGGTCATCGTCGCGCAGGCAAAGGCCATCCTAGCCGCTGCGGATACGAAGGACGGCTACGCCCTGTGCTTCGGCGCGGAAGACGGCGAGTTACTCGAGGCGCTGGTGGCCAACTCCAAGTTGCACATCGTCGCGGTTGACCCCGACGCGGCGAAGGTGGACGCGCTGCGCCGCCGCTTCGATGCCGCCAAGGTTTACGGCAAGCGCATCGCGCTGCACACGGGCGAGGCCGTGAGCTTCAAAGCCCCGCCCTACCTCGCGAATCTCATCGTGGTCGGCGAGTCCGCCGTGCCCCAACTGCGCGACCCGGCGGCACTGAAGGCGGCCTTCGATTCGCTCCGGCCCTACGGCGGGACGCTGTGGCTGCCGGTGGCGGGCGAGGCGCAGGCGGAGTTTCAGCGGCTCATCGAAGCGGCGAAGTTGGAACAGGGGAAGGTGCAAGCCGCCGACTCGCACCTGCTCCTCACCCGCGTCGGCCCGCTGCCCGACGCCGCCGACTGGACGCACCAATACGGCGACATCGGCAACACCGTGAAGTCCGACGACGCCCGCGTGAAAGCCCCGCTGGGCCTGCTCTGGTTCGGCGGCAACTCGAACGCCGACGTGCTCCCCCGCCACGGCCACGGCCCGCCCGAGCAAGTCATCGGCGGGCGGATGATTCTGCAAGGGATGAGCAGCTTCACCGCGCGCGACGTTTACACCGGCCGGCTGCTCTGGCAGACCGAGTTCACCAACCTCGGCACCTTCGGCATCTACTTCGACAAGAGCTACACGAACACGCCCTTGAGCCCCGCCTACAACCAGCGCCACATCCCCGGCGCGAACGGGCGCGGCGCGAACTACGTCGCCACCGACGACGCGGTCTATGTCGCCGTCGGCAGCGCCTGCCAGGTGCTCGACGCGCGCACCGGTAAGCTCCGCCAGACCATCGCGCTGCCCGCCGCCGCCGATGGCAACCCCCCCGGCGAGTGGGCCTTCATCGGCCTTTACGAGGACGTGCTGCTCGGCGGCGAAGGCTACGCGAACTACACGCGCAAGCTCGGCGGCACCACGCAGACGAACACCGTCGAAGACTTCTCCGCGAGCGCCGGGTTGGCCGCCTTCGACCGGCACACGGGCAAGCTCCTCTGGCGCGCGCCCGCCCGGCACAGCTTTCTCCACAACGGCATCGTCGCCGGCAACGGACGGGTTTACGTCCTCGATAAGCTGCCCAAGAGCGCCGAGGACAAACTCAAACGCCGGGGCGTGGCCGTCCCGACCGACTACGCCATCACCGCCCTCGACGCCCGCACCGGCCAGCCCGTGTGGTCCGCTGACACGAACATCTTCGGCACCTGGCTGAGTTACTCGAAGGAACACGACACGTTGCTCCTCGCCGGCGCGAAGGCCACCGACCGTCTGCGCGACGAGGCCGGCGAAGGCATGATCGCCTATCGCGGCGCGGACGGCTCCGTGCGCTGGCAGGACTTGAAGCGCTCCTACACCGGCCCGTGCATCCTCCACCACGCGCTCATCCTCACGAGCGCGAACTCGTATCAAGCCTCCAGCGGCGCGTTCAACCTCCTCGACGGCACGCCGCACCTCGTCGCCAACCCGCTCACCGGCAAGCTGGAGCCGTGGCGCGTCTCGCGGGCTTACGGCTGCAACAACATTGTCGCGAGCGAGCACCTGCTCACCTTCCGCTCCGGCTCGGCGGGCTTTTACGACCTGTTGTCCAAGAGCGGCACCGCGAGCCTTGGCGGCTTCAAGTCCGGTTGCACGGCGAACCTCGTCGTCGCCAACGGCGTGCTCAACGCGCCGGACTACACGCGCACCTGCTCTTGCTCCTACCAAAACCAGACCTCGCTCGCGCTGGTCCACATGCCCGACATGGAGCTGTGGACTTACAGCCAGTTCGGCCTCGACGCGCAGGAGGGCGAACGCATCCAGCGCATCGGCATCAACTTCGGCGCGCCCGGCGACCGCCGCGCCGAGGACGGCACGCTCTGGGTGGAATACCCGTCGGTCGGCGGCGATTCGCCCGGCGTGCCCGTGACGGTGACGGGCAAGCAAGTGACGTGGTTCCGCCGCCACGCGTCGCAGATGAGCGGCGCGAGCCTGCCGTGGGTCGCGGCCTCCGGCGTGCGGGATTGCGAGACCATCACCATCGCGCCTGAACTGGTGCGCCCGAAGCCCGCGAAGCCGACGCGCACGAAGGAAGACGAGGAAGACGAAGGCCGCGACCCGACGAAGGCCGCCGCGCTGCTCGAACTGCTGGCCAAGCGCGCGACCAACAGCCTCCCCCTCGCCGCCACCAACGCGCCCACCCCGCCCCGCCCTCCGCCGCCGCCCTCGCCCTACACCGTGCGCCTGCACTTCGCCGAACCGGATGACCTGCCGTCCGGCCAGCGCGTCTTCGCCGTGGCGCTGCAAGGGCGCGCGGTGCTGACCCAGTTCGACATCGCCCGCGAGGCCGGTGGCAGCCAGCGCGGCGTGGTGCAGGAGTTCAAGGGCGTGGTCATCGCGAAGGAGTTGAAAATCACGCTCACCCGCGCGCCCGGGGCGAAGGCCGGCCCGGTCCTCTCAGGCGTGGAACTTATCGCCGAACGGCTGACGGCGGGGAAATGACGCCCTGCACCCTTGGCCGCCGAGGCCTGGAGGCGGATCTCCTTCGCCCCCTGCTCAGCCTTCGCGCGACCCAACCTCACGGCACCACCAACTGCCCCACCGCGCTCGCCGCGCTCTCCCCCGCGTCGTTCACCGCCGTGATGAACACCTTCACCGTCGCCCCGCTGGGCAGGCCCTCCAGCGTGAAGTCACTATCCACCGGCGAACCCACCGCCACCGGGGCCGCGTCCACGCCCACCACCTGTTTCCACACCCGGTAATGCCCCGCGCGCGGCACATCGCTCCAGTCCGCCAACAGCTCCCCCGCATCGCCCGCCGCCAGCACGAAGCCCTCGGGGATCTCCGGCGTCTCCGGCGCACCCGGCGGGTTCAGGCCGAACGCATACCAGCGCGCGTCCTCGTCCTCCAGCAGCCCCTCCAGCTCGCCCACCAGCCCGCGCATCCGCTTGCGCAACGCCTTCACCGCCCCGTCCCGCAAACCCTTCTTCGTCACCGCGAGTGTGTTCCCCTGATTCGCCGCACTGCGGGCATCGCTCAACGCCGTGAAGAGCAAGCCCGCCTGCGCCGCCGTGATCACCAGCGGCGCGTTCTCCCGCGCCGGGTTGGCCGTGAAATAACCCTTCAGATCATCCAGCAGCGCCTGCCGCTCCGCCTGCGTGGGCGGCAAGGCCAGCGAATCCGCCGGATAACCCACCGGCTCCCACGCCACCGAGGGCTGCGTGCCCAGGAACGGCTCCAGCACGCTCCGCGCGGTCCCGATGAACGCCTTGCCATTCGAGTCCGCCACC
>JAYTIO010000404.1:0-5895 GCA_043731805.1 Pedosphaera sp.
TGCGCAGCCGCACCGGCGCGAGCGTCGTTGGCATCGAGCGCAACGGGGAAAACATCGTTAACCCCGGCCCCGACGAGGAGCTCCGTGCTGGCGACAAGCTGTTGCTGCTGGGCAGCAGCGACCAACTCGCGCAGGTGACGGAGCTGTTCCACATGGCGAAGGAGGAGGACGAATGAGTGCCCACACCCCCACTGACGAGCGCGTCTTGTTCCGCGCGTCGCTCATCCACGGCAACGGTGGCTACGCCGCGTCGGCCCTGCCGGCGGGCGCGCGGCTCATCGAGTATCTCGGCGAGCGCATCAACAAGGAGGAGTCGCACCGCCGCTGTGAGGCGAACAACCCGTTCATCTTCGACCTCGACGACCAGACCGACCTTGATGGCAACGTGGATTGGAACCCCGCGCGCTGGCTCAACCACAGTTGCGCGCCGAACTGCGCAGCGGAATGCGACGAAGGCCGCATCTGGCTGGTCGCCGCGCGCGACCTCGTGGCGGGGGAGGAGCTCACCTTCAACTACGGCTACGACCTCACCAACTACCGCGACTTCCCGTGCCGCTGCGGCGCGCCGGCCTGCGTGGGCTTCATGGTGGCGGAGGAGCACTTCCCGGTCGTGCGGCAGGAGCACCCGGGACCGGCCTGACCGATGCCGCCGCGCGCTCGGCGGAACCGGAATTCTGCTTGCCGTGCGTGTCGCCACTGACGAATCCTCGCGTCCGACATGGCTGTGCGTAAATCCAAGGCGAAGAAGACCAAGCAGCGCACGCCCCTTTTCCCCAAGCCCGTGCGCAAACCCGCGCGCCAGCTAGGCTCGTCCCAGCCCGCCCCAAGCAAGCCGGGCCGCGCTTTCAACGCCTTCCGCCCGCGCCCCCGCCCCGTTGCTCCCAAGGCTCCCGCCCCCGCCGCGACCGGCGTGCCGTTGAGCGGCGTCAACGTCCCGCGCGCGGCGTTTCTGCCGCCCGCCGAGACCACCGAGCGCGTCCGCACGCCCTATGATGGCGAGAGTGCCATCCGGCTCTACCTGCGCGAGATCGGCCAGGTGCCGTTGCTGACCATTCAGGAGGAGATCGATCTGGCCGCCAAGATTCAGAAGGGCGACAAGGCCGCGCGCGAGCTGATGATCAAGGCCAACCTCCGGCTCGTCGTGAAGATCGCCCACGATTACGACTGGCTCGGGATGCCGCTGCTGGACCTCATCAACGAAGGCAACATCGGCCTGATGAAGGCCGTCGAGCGCTTCGACCCCAAGAAGGGCGGCAAGCTCTCAACCTACGGCGCGTGGTGGATCAAGCAGTCCATCAAGCGCGCCCTCGCCAACCAGGGCAAAACCATCCGCCTGCCCGTGCATCTGGTGGACAAGATTTCCAAGATGCGCCGCGTGGCCATGATGCTGTTGGAAGCCTATGGCCGCGAGCCAACGGACGAGGAGGTCGCCGGGGAGATGGGCATGACGGCCGCTCGCGTGGCCCAGTTGCGCACGGCGGCCATCCGCCCCGCCTCGCTCGACGCGCCCGTCGGTGACGAGGGTGACTCCCACCTCTTCGGCGAAATCATTGAGGACGAGAAGGCCGAGACGCCTTACGAGCAGTTGGAGGACAAGACCGTCACCACCATGCTGCGCGAGATGGTCAAGACCCTGCCCCCGCGCGAGGCGACCATCCTCACCTTCCGCTTCGGTCTCGACGGCGGGAACGAGCGCACGCTGGAGGAAGTCGGGCAGAAGTTCAGCGTCACCCGCGAGCGCATCCGGCAGATTCAGAACATCGCGCTCCGCAAAATGCGCCGGATGATCGAACGGCGCGAAGCGCAGCCCACTTGACCCCCTTTCATGAGCCAACTCCCCGTCACCCCCGCCGACCTCGCCGCCGCCATCCGCAACGTCCCGGACTTCCCCAAGCCCGGCATCCAGTTCAAGGACATCACGCCTGTGCTCGCGGACGGCCGCCTCTTCGCTGGGACGATTGACCTGCTCTGCGCGAACTACAAACCCGGTGACGTGGACGCGGTGGTGGGCATTGACGCGCGCGGCTTCATCTTCGCGGCGGCGGTGGCGTTGCGACTGGGCGCGGGTTTTGTGCCGGTGCGCAAAAAGGGCAAGCTCCCCTACGCCACCCACGAGCAAAGTTACGACCTCGAATACGGCTCCAACACCGTGGCCATCCACGTGGACGCCGTGAAGCCCGGCGCGCGGGTGCTGCTCGTGGACGACCTCCTCGCCACCGGCGGCACGGCCTCGGCGGCGGTGCATCTACTGGAGAAGATCGGCGCGAAGATTCTGGAGATTCACTTCCTCATCGAACTCGAGTTCCTCCAAGGCCGCAGCAAACTCAAGGGCTATCCGGTCAAGTCCCTCGTGACTTACTGAGCCGCTGTCCGGGGCTCCGCGCCTCACGCCGCGAAGAGCTGCTTCAACTGCTTCAGCACCGGCGGCACCGCCTGATACGGGTCGGTCTTGCCCTCGAACTCCAACGCGACGAAGCCCTGGTAGTGCGCCTCGCGGAGGATTTTCACCTTGCGCGCGAGGTCCGCCGGCTCGGCCTCCTTCGCACCCAGTCGGTGAATCTCCGTCTTCAACTGCACATTCACCGCGTAGGGCGCGATCTGCGCGAAGTCGTCGTAAGGGTTCTCCGTGCGGAAGTTGCCCGAGTCGAGGTTCACGCCGAGCCAGCGGCTGTTGACCTGCTTGATGAGCTTGAGCAAGTGCTCGGCGCTGCCGATGGCGTCGTGGTTCTCGATGCCGAGGAAGATGCCCTTCTGCCCGGCGTAGTCGCTGCACTCCTCCAGCGCGGCGACGACCAGCTTGTCCGCCTCCTCGCGCGTCAGCTCCTTCGTCACCCCGGCGAACACGCGGACGTGCGACGTGCCCAGCACGGCGGCGCGGGCAATCCACAGCTTCGTCAGCGCGATCTCCGCGTCGCGCTTCTCGCCGTTCGGATGGGAGAAGTTGTTCCCAATCGCCGTGCCGCTCACGGCCACGCCCTTGAGGAAGGCATGACGGCGCACCTGCACGAGGTAGTCGGTGGAGAGTTCCTTGGGGAAGAAATAGCTCGTCAGTTCCGCCCCGTCGCAGCCGTGCTCGGCGCAGTAGTCCACGAACTTGAACATGTCCATCGCCTGTTCCGCTGGCACGGCCTTGCCCGCGCCGCGTTGCAAGGCCCCGCTGAAGAACTCACGGAACGAATAGGCGGCGAGGCTGAGTTGAAGCCGGGCCGGACCGGTGCGGCCCAGCGGCGCGATGGCGCGGGCTACCGGCACGGCAAGCAGCGTGGCGGCGGTGGCGTGGAGGAACTGGCGGCGGGAAGTAGTTTTCATGGTCAGTGCGGAAAGCGAAGCAGAAGCCGCGCGGGACGGGAATGAATTTTTCCTCTCCATGAACCGGAGCGCCGAGCATTGCTCGGCAGGACCGGACAAACTCCCTAAAGCCGGGCAATGCCCGGCGCTCCACTCCGGTTCGGGCGCGCAAGTCGTGGCAGTTCGCGGATCGCGCTGGCTCCGCATGAGCCGCAGGTCGCTCACGGTTGGCGCCGTTCACCCGACCGTCAGCGGCCCGTCGAAGACGGTGAGGCTGATGACTTCCGTCTTCGCTAAGTGTGGGCCGTGGCGCTCACCCCGGGGCGCGTGGAAGAGCGTGCCGGGGCCGTAGCTCACGTCGGACTCGGCCCACTCGCCGGAGAGGACGTAAGCCCACTCGTTCGCCAGCGGATGCGTGTGCGCCGGGACGCTGGTGCCAGCGGCGAACTTGCGCAGGACCACCAACCCGCCGGTGGCCTCGTGCTTGTGCAGGACTTTCAACTCCACCCCGGCATAGGGACCGGGTTGCCAGGGCTTCGCATCCGCGTGGGTCAAGTATTGAAACATTTGCCGATGGCAACGGTTCGGCTGCGCTTTGGCAAGCGTGCTAAAAATAGTCCCTTGCGCGTTGGGAGTCCGGGCGCAACTTACAACCAGACACTTACAGGTAATTACCGATATGAACGCGTCACCTTCTTCTTCGCCCCCATCCGAAATTTCGCCGACCGCCGGCCTGTTCCCGCTAGCCGCCTCGGCCCCGCAGGTCCCCACCGCCGCAGCCAGCGCTGCTGGTGGTGCCCGCAAGCTCTCGCACTGGGAGGACATGGAGGAGGTCTGGTTCCCCGAGGAGACAGACTTCTCGCACTGCGGAATCAACGAGTAGCAGAGGCAAAGCTTGGAGCGCGGCTGTCCCAGCCGCCGCAAGCCGCGAACGCAGCCGCCGTTAAGGAGCTTTCAACCTCGTCCGTGCCTCGGACATTGCTGCGGCTGGGACAGCCGCGCTCCGCTACCGGCGGACCTTCACGCCTACTTCCCCAGCACGCGCTTCAAGCCCGCGAGGAAGCGCGTGTTCTCCGCTGCGGTGCCGACGCTCACGCGGAGCCACTCGGGCAATTGGTAGCCGGCCATCGGGCGCGTGATGATGCCGAGCTTCTGCAACTCGCTGAAGACCCGCGCGCCGTCGCCGACGCGCAGGAGGATGAAGTTCCCGGCGGTCGGGACGAACTCGATGCGGAGCTTCTCGAACTCCGTTTGCAGGTGGTGAACCCCAGCGAAGTTCGTCCCGCGCGTGCGCTGGACGTGCTCGTCGTCGTCGAGCGCGGCGAGGGCGGCGGCTTGGGCGAGGCTGTTCAGGTTGAACGGCTGGCGAATCTTCTCCAGGGCGCCAATCAGCTCCGGGTGGCCGATGCCGTAGCCCACGCGCGTGCCGGCGAGGCCGTAGATTTTGGAGAACGTCCGCATGAGCAGGAGATTCGGCTTCGTGCCGGCGGTAATGAGCGGAATCAAGTTCACCGGGTCGTTGAGGAACTCGATGTAAGCCTCATCCAGCACGAGCAGGACGTGCGGCGGGACTTCGTTGACCAGTTCGATGAGATCGGCGCGCGCGGCGAGCGTGCCGGTGGGGTTGTTCGGGTTGGCGACGAACATCACGCGGGTCTGCGGTGTGATGGCGCGGAGCATCGCGGGCAGGTCGTGGCCGAGGTCGCGCGCGGGGACGGTGATGAGGTTCGCGCCGGCCATCTTCGTGATGATGGGGTAGATGGCGAAGCAGTATTGGGAGACGACCACGTCGGTGCCGGGGGCCATCAGCGCGTGGCCGATGAACTCGATGATTTCGTTCGAGCCGTTGCCGAGAATGAGGTGGCGGGTCTCGACGTTGAGTTTATCGGCGAGGCGGCGCTTGAAGTAGAAGGCGTTGCCGTCGGGGTAGAGGTGGACGCTGACTGCTGCAGCTTGAATCGCGGCGAGGGCTTTGGGCGAAGGGCCGAGTGGGTTTTCGTTCGACGCGAGTTTGATGATGTCGCTGGCTGGCAAGCCGACTTCCCGCGCGACCTCCTCGATGGGGCGGCCGGGCTGGTAGGTGGGAAGGGTGGCGAGGGTGGGGTTGAGGGGGAAGGCAATTGGCATAGGAGGCAATTTTAACGCAAAGGCGCTGGGGCGCAAAGGAAGGCTGACAGGCGAGACGATCATTGATGGTGAGCGTGATTAGGAAATTTGGCGATACAGCCGAAGCGCTTGCTCATAGTTTTCTGTTCCGACCCAATGTCGAAAATAATCGGCATTACTCGTGAAGACCTCGCGCGAGATGAGATGCGGAACTAACGTCCACGCCGACGAAGACTCAAGCAGGTGCTCAATCAATCCAACTGCCAGAATCGTGCGAAGATCGTTTCCGGCATTCTTACCCAGTGGTTGAGTTTCGCACCAACTCACGAACGCAACGACTCGCTTGATGACCGCAGGCTCGCTGGCTACGCCGGGCGTTCGCAGCCAATCGCCGAGGTAGTTCATCATCATGTATGGCAGCTCATCATCCCCCTCCGAAACCATGCTCTCTAGCTCCGGGAAGCGCCGCAACATCTCGGTGTAAAGCGCCTTCATCTCACG
>JAYTIO010000405.1:0-4882 GCA_043731805.1 Pedosphaera sp.
GCGTTCCATCGCGGAACTCGGCATCTTCCCCGCCGTGGACCCGCTCGCCTCGAACTCCCGCGCGCTCACGCCCGACATCGTCGGCCAGGAACACTACGACGTCGCTCGTGGCGTCCAGAAAGTGCTCCAGCGCTACAAAGATCTGCAGGACATCATCGCGATTCTCGGCATGGACGAGTTGAGCCCCGAGGACAAGACCGCCGTCTTCCGCGCCCGCAAGATTCAGAAGTTCCTCAGCCAACCCTTCACCGTGGCGCAGGTCTTCACCGGTCGCGAAGGCAAGCAGGAGCCCGTGGCCGAGACCGTGCGCGCCTTTAAGGAAATCCTCGAGGGTAAGCACGACGCCGTCCCCGAAAACAACTTCTATCTGAAGGGCGGCATCGACGAGATCAAAGAATAGTTGAGTGATGAAAGTTGAGTGTTGAGAGCAATCTCAACCGCGCCGAACGCGGCGCTCAACGATCAACTCACAAACTCTCAACCGCACATGGCCACGCTCAAACTCGAAATCGTCACCCCGGAAGCGAAGATCTACTCCGAGGACGTGGACATGGTCACGCTCCCCGGCATCGAGGGCGAAATGGGCATCTACCCGATGCACATTCCGCTCATGACCCAGATCGCCCACGGCGAGATCGTCGCGAAGAAGGGCGGGGTGGACCACTACCTCGCCACCGGCGAAGGCTTCGTGCAGATCACCGGCGACCGCGTGGCCATCCTCACCGACATGGCCATGAAGGCCGACGACATTGACGAGCAGAAGGCCGAGGAAGCCCGCAAGAAGGCCGAAGCCCGCCTCGCCGAGAAGCTCACCGACGAGGAGACCGCCACCGTCCAGGCCGCGCTGCTCCACTCGATGACCCAGCTCAACGTCAAGCGCCGCACGCGCCGGTAGGCCAAGTTACCTTCCAATGCCCCGAAGCGAGTAATCGCTTCGGGTTTTTGTTTTGTGTTCGAGTGCTTCCCGCAAAGCTTTGGCGAAACTTACTTCACCCGAAATTTCCGCAAGTCCACCTTCGGCTTGGGCCACTTGAGTTTCATGTCCTCCAGCGTCGCCACGACGGTCCGGGCGACCACGTAGTCGCGGAACCACTTCCGGTCGGCGGGCACGACGTGCCACGGTGCCCAGGGCGTCGAGGTCTTGTTCAGCACCACTTCGTAAGCCTCCATGAAGTCGTCCCAACGCTCGCGCATCACGAGGTCGCCAGGCTCGAACTTCCAGTTTTTCGCGGGGTCGTCGAGCCGGGTCTGCAAGCGCTCCGCCTGCTCTTCGTGGCTGATGTGTAGGAAGAATTTCAGCAGCGTGTAGCCGCTGTCCGTGAGCATCCGCTCGAAGTCGTTGATGTGGTCGTAACGCGGTTTCCACGCCTCGGGTGGCTTGAGGTTCATCACGCGGACCACCAGCACATCCTCGTAGTGCGAGCGGTTGAAGACCCCGATGCGGCCGAAGCGCGGCACCGCCTGGTGGACGCGCCAGAGATAGTCATGCGCCAGCTCCAGCGTGCTCGGGGCCTTGAACTCCACCGTCTCCACGCCCGCCGGTTCGACGAACTCAAACAGCCGCCGCGCCGTGCCGTCCTTGCCGCTCGTGTCCATGCCTTGCAACACGATGATAAGTCCGCGGTTGGCATTGGCGAAGAAGAGGTCCTGCAGTTTGCCGAACCGCTCAAGCAGCCGGTCGGTCTCCATGATAGTTGGCTCCTTTTCGAGGCCGGCGCAGAAGCGTGGGTTGAAGTCACGCAGGCGGACCTTGCCGGAAACGCTGATCGGTTGTGCCATGCGCCGAGTGTGTGGGAAAATGCACCGGAGGCAAACCCGCGTTAGTGCTCATTCGGGATCAAGCCCGGACGCCCACGTCCGTAGGGCTTTTCACGCACGCGAAACGGCTGCGAACCTAGGCGTCCGCGCCCCTTTACGCGACGACATCCTTCACCACGCTTCCATGCACATCCGTCAACCGGTAGTCGCGGCCCGCGTGGCGGTAGGTGAGGCGCGTGTGGTCGAAGCCCAGCAGGTGCAGCATCGTCGCGTGGAAGTCGTGGACGTGGACGCCGTTGGCCGCCACCGCGTTGCCGTGCTCGTCGCTGTCGCCGTAGCTGAAGCCAGGTTTCACGCCGCCGCCGGCCATCCAGCACGTGAACGCTTGAGCGTGGTGTTCGCGTCCCTTCGCGTCCTTCGTGGTGTTGAACGGCGTGCGGCCAAACTCCGTGGCCCACACGACGAGCGTGTCTTTCAACATGTCGCGGCTCTTCAAATCCTTCAGCAGCGCGGCCATCGGCTGGTCCACGTTGCGCGCGAGCGGGCCGTGCCCGGCCATGTCGCCGTGCGCGTCCCAATTGCCGGACGCGCCGGTGTCGATGAGCTCGATGAAGCGCACGCCGCGCTCCGCCAGTCGGCGCGCGATGAGGCACTGCCAGGCGAAGCCCTTCGTGCTGCCGCGTTCGAGGCCGTAGAGCTTGTGTGTCTCGTCCGTCTCCTTCTTCAGGTCGAAGGCTTCGGGCGCGGCAGCCTGCATGCCGTAAGCCGTCTCGAAGGACTTGATGCGCGCGGCGAGCTGCGCGTCGTTGCCGCGCGCGAGGAGATGCTTCTGGTTGAACGCCGCGCCGAGGCCTAGCTCCATTTCCTGCAACTCCGCGTCGGCGAGGCGACGGTTGATGTTCGGCACCGGCACCGGCCCGGGGACGACGTGCGTGCCTTGATGACAGCCGGGGAGGAAATCAGCCGACCACACCTGGCCGCCGGCATACGGCAGCACCGGCGCGATGACCATGAAGCTCGGCAGGTTCGCGTTCTCGGTGCCGAGTCCGTAGCTCACCCACGAGCCGACGCTGGGCCGCGTGAAAGTGACCGAGCCGGTGTGGATACCGAGCGTGGCCTGCGCGTGGTCCGCGTGGTCGTTGAACATCGAGCGGATGAGGCAGAGGTCGTCCGCGCACTCGGCGGTCTTGGGGAATAGCTCGCTAATCCACAGGCCGGACTGGCCGCGTTGTTTGAAGTCCCAGCCGGGCTTCTTGTAAAACTTCACCTGACTGCGGTTGTTCTCGGCGAAGGCATCCAGCATTTTCTTCGGCACCTCGTAGGGCTGGTTGTGGTCCGCGATGAGGCGCGGCTTGTAATCCCACGAGTCCACGTGCGACGCGCCGCCGCTCATGTGCAGGAAGATGACGCGCTTGGCCTTCGGCGCGAAGTGCGGCTGCTTCGGCGCGAGCGGGTCGGCGGGCGCGGCCACGGAACTGGCGGCGCGCTTCGCATCGGCGGCGAGCAGATCGGAGACGATGCCGGGCAGCAGGAGCGAACTCCCGGCGAGCGAACGGATGGCGGTGCGGCGGTTCATGGCTGGGAAAGTGTTCAGTGTTCAGTCTTCAAGCAGTGCCGTGCGAGTGATCCGACGCAAACCCACCCAGTTTTCTGCAAACTTGCGAACAGAAAGGTGCGGGGCACCCGCCCGGCCCAAGCGAGCCACCACGCAACGCGGCTGCGGCCTACTCCCGCGCGCGCGTGTCCATCGTGATCGTGACAGGGCCGGCGTTGACCAGCGCCACCTGCATCTCCGCGCCGAACTCGCCGGTGCCGACCGGCCGGCCCAGTTCCGCTGCGAGCCGCGCGACGAACGCCTCGTAGCGCGGGACGGCCACCTCGGGCCGCGCCGCGCGGAGGTAGGACGGGCGGTTGCCTTTCTGCGTGCTGGCGAAGAGCGTGAACTGGCTCACGACAAGGATGTCCCCGCCCACGTCTTGCACCGAGCGGTTCATCAGCCCGGCGTCGTCCGGGAAGATGCGCAGGCGGACGAGCTTGCCGGCCAGCCACTCGATGTCCTCCGGCGTGTCCGCGTCCTCCACCGCCACGAGCACGAGCAACCCGCGCCCGATGGCACTGCGAACCTGCCCGGCGATGGTGACGCTGGCCTGTGAAACCCGCTGAATGACAGCGCGCATGGTGGGGACCCTGAAAGCGTTCCGCGTGCCCGCAGGTAGGGCGGTGGAAGCGTGGCTGCTACTGATTGAGCATCCAATGGCTGTCGGTCAGGTCGTTGAACAGATACGGGCTGTCCAGCCCGCACGCCTCCGCCCGGCCGTCGAAGAAGGCGACCCCGGCGCGCTTCAGGTGGTTGAGTCCGATGTTCGGAAATTGCCAGCCGCTCGGGCCGTATTTCGTCGGGTCGTTCCGATCGCCTGAGCCGATGTAGGCTGGGTTAGCACCGGCTGGAGTGTTTCCATAGGGGCGCGTGTCGGAGCAGTCGTAGGAGAAGACCAGCTCAGAGGGGTGCTGCATCTGTGCGGTCCGCCATGCAGTGTGCATGCCATTGTTAAACGTGCCACCCTGGTCAGCCGTCGGACCGTTGCCGCCGTTGCCGAGCGTTCCAGGCCCCACGCCAACTTTTCCCAGATACGGGTTTACGCGAAAATGTGGGTCTGTGATCCATATGATTCCGAAACTGGTCGAATCCACTTTAGGGAACACGCTACCTCTCGCCACGTTGCCAAGCCCTGGAACCAAAAGATCTTCTCGTGGAAAACTCACACAAACGTAGCTCTTAATCCCGCCAAGGTATGAACCAAGCAGCGACATGCCATTGCAGCCCCCGTAGCCAATCGTGTTCACATTGTAGGGGTAGGGAGCCGGAGGGCCGTAAGTTTGCGAGATCCAAGCAAACGGAAGTCGGTCATCTTGGTCAGTCGGGTAGAGCGCCCCGGCGGTGGCGATCTGTTTCACCTGATTGAAACACGCCGTGCCTTGCGCCTTGGCCTTGGCCTGAGCCAGGGCGGGCAGGAGCATCCCGGCGAGGATCGCGATGATGGCGATGACGACGAGGAGTTCGATGAGAGTAAAACCCCGTCGGCGGTCAGGACTGGGGCGCTGGGGGAACTGCGTGTTCATAAAC
>JAYTIO010000406.1:0-3211 GCA_043731805.1 Pedosphaera sp.
GACGACCGCCTTTCGCCGCCGAAGGACATCCACGTCCCGCTCATTCCCGTGAAGGTGAAGGGCGACGACGGCAAGGAACGCGACTCCTTCAAGCCCGTCATCGTCCACCTGACCACGAAGGACGTGATTCACTCCTTCAAGGTCACCGCCATGCGGATGACCCAGGACTGCATGCCGGGCATGAGCATCCCGGTCCACTTCACCCCCACGAAGGTGGGCAAGTTCAACATCACCTGCGCCCAGCTCTGTGGTAATGGCCACGCCTCCATGAACGCCCTGTTCGTCGTGGACTCCCCCGAGGAGTATGACGAGTGGTTCGCCGAGAAGACCAGCAAGGCTGGCGGCGCGCCCGTCAGCCTCGAGTAGCCGGACTTCCCTTTCACCGGGCACGCGCCACGAGCGTGCGCCCTTTTTTGTGCCCACCGAACCCACCGAGCCCAAACGTGCCCAGGCCCGCGCCGTCGAGTGGGCCGTCTGGGGCGGCATCGTCTTCGTGGTGCTCGCCATCGTGGCCGCCTACGTGCGCGAGCGCGAACGCGCCCCCACGACAAAGCTCCCCAGCATCGCCCAAGTCGCCGACTTCACCCTCACCAACCAGCTCGACCGCCCCGTCCAGCGCGCCGACCTGCGTGGCCAGGTCTGGGTCGCCGACATCATCTTCACCCGCTGCCCCGGCCCTTGCGCGACGATGACCCAGCGCATGAGCGAGCTGCAAACCGCGCTTCCCGCCAACGCCCCGGTCAAACTCATCACCCTCACCACCGACCCCGCGCACGACACCCCGCGCGCCCTCGCCAGCTACGCGCAGCGCTTCGGTGCCGACTCGAACCGCTGGCATTTCCTCACCGGCCCGAAGGCCGACTTGGTGAAGCTTGCCGTCAATAGCCTTAAGCTCACCGTCCTCGACCAGGAGGAAGCCAAGCGCACCTCCCCCAACGACCTCTTCATCCACTCGACATACTTCGCTGTCGTGGACAAGCAGGGCCGCCTCCGCGCCGTCTTCGAGAGCCTCGACACCGTCTTGAGCGAGGAAGCAGTGACCGCTGGCGCGAGCCGCAACCAAAGCACATGGGAGAAAGCCGTGAAGCCCCGCCTGCTCGCAACCGTGAACGCGCTGCTCGCGGAACCGCACAAATGAAACCCCTCTCGGCAGCGGCAATTCAACGCAAGGGCGCAAGGACGCAGCGTCGCAAACGGCACTGGCACGCTTGCTTCACCGTGGCACCCGCCGTTTGGGGCGCCGGGGTTGCCTTTCAGCAGTTCAACCTTTTTTCTTCTTCCCCGCGTCTTTGCGCCTTTGCGCCTTTGCGTTAAATCTGGCCGCCCCCGATGACCTACACCGACCTCCCCCTCATCAACGCCTGCCTCAACGCCACCTGCACCGTGCTGCTCGTGCTGGGCTGGGTCCACATTCGCGCCGGGCGCAAGGTGGCGCACCGCAACTGCATGATTGCCGCGCTCTGCACCTCCACGCTCTTCCTCGCCTGCTACCTCTACTACCACTACCAGATGCAGCAGCAACAAGGCACGGCGCACACGAAGTTCGTTGACCCTGCGTGGTTCCGCCCCATCTACCTCACCATCCTCTTCACGCATCTGGTCGGGGCGTTCGCCATCGTCCCGCTCGTGCTGATGACCGTGAGCCGTGCCGCGAAGGAACGCTTCGAGGCGCACAAGGCCATCGCCCGCTGGACGCTGCCCATCTGGCTCTACGTCTCCGTGACCGGTGTGGTGATCTACCTCCTGCTCTACCGGATTTACCCGCAGGTCCAGGGAAGTGTGCAGTAAGCAGTGTTCAGTGTTCAGGAGCCGCGGGCGCCCATCCCCACTGAATACTGAACACTGAACACTGAACACTTTCCCCCTGTCTCGACCGCGCCAAGGTTGAACTTCCAACGACTCCCGCCCGCCGCTACGCTGCGCGCCGCATGACCACCGAGACGCCGCCGCCGTCCGCCCCATCGCCGTCCCCAGCCCCCTCCAAGGGCAGAGTTTTTCTCCGTCGGCTCACCAGCTCCGTCGCGTTGTGGACCGTCGTGCTCGGCGCGCTCTTCGGAGGCAGCAAGCTGGTGGCGGACGTGGTGTTCATCCTCATCATGCTCCTGCTGGCGGCGTGCGGGATGTTCGAGTTCTACGGGCTGGTGCGGGCGCGCGGGCTGGTGTGCTTCCGCAAGTTCGGCATGGCGGCGGGCCTGCTCATGGTGGCGGGAACCTTTCTTCATTGCACGGGCCAGCTCGGCATCCACGACTCGCCGGCGCGGGTGAACGACTTCGAGACGATGTTCCTCATCCTCTTCGTCCTGGGCCTGTGCATCCGGCAGTTCATCGCCAAGGACAACCCGCACGGCATCGTCGCGATGGCCACCACGCTGCTCGGCCTCATGTATGTGCCGTGGCTGCTGAACTTCATCCAGAAGATCGAGTTCTTCCGCTTCCCGCCGGGCGCGGCGGCGGACGCCGGGACGTTCTACGTGCTCTACTTCATCCTCGTGACCAAGTTCAGCGACGTGGGCGCGTATTGCACTGGCTCGCTCATCGGGCGGCACAAGATGATCCCGCGCATTAGCCCCGGGAAGACGTGGGAAGGCTTCGGTGGCGCAGTGGTGATCTCCACGGTCGCCAGCGTGACCTTCGCGCACTTCGCCGGCGGCAAGCTTTACGGCATGAACCTCACGCACGCGCTGGTGCTCGGCGTCGTCCTCAGCATCTCGGCCGTCATCGGCGACCTCATCGAGTCGCTCTTCAAGCGCGAGGCCGGCGTGAAGGACTCCGGCGGCTACTTCCCCGGCATCGGCGGCATTCTGGACTTGCTCGACAGCCTGCTGTTCAACGCCCCGCTGATGTATCTGTATCTGCGGCACGTGTTGACCCGCTGACTTTGGCCACCGATGAACACAGACAAGGACCTTTATAAGGAGGGCAGGAAAGCAGGAGGGGAAAACGGACGTTGGACTTCACTTCCTGCTTTCCTGCTCTCCTTATAAATCTGCTTTTCCTGCATCTGTGCTTATCTGTGTTCATCTGTGGCCAAAATGAAAAACGTCGTCCTTCTCGGCTCCACCGGCTCCATCGGCACCAGCACGCTCAAGGTCGCCGATGACCTGCCCGACCGCTTGCGCATTCTCGGCCTCGCAGCCGGTGGCAACTCCGAGCTCCTCCTCGCCCAAACCCTCAAGTATCAGCCCGCCGCCATCTCCATCACCAATCCGGC
>JAYTIO010000407.1:0-3344 GCA_043731805.1 Pedosphaera sp.
CAGAGTTTTTTGACGGGACAGAGTTCGCACTGCGGGTTGCGCGGGGTGCAGACGAGCGCGCCGAGTTCCATGAGGGATTGGTTCAGGTGGGAGCAGCCAAGTTTCGAGTTTCGAGTTTCGAGTTTCGAGTTAAGAACTAGTTCCTCGGCGAGTTGCCAGAGTTGGGCGTTGGTCTGCTTTTCACGCGGGTCGCCGGCGATGCCGAAAATCCGGGTGAGGACGCGGATGACGTTGCCGTCGAGGATGGGCGCGGGTTGGTTGAAGGCGATGCTGGCAATCGCGCCGGCGGTGTAGCGGCCCACGCCGGGCAGTTCGAGAATGGCGGCGAGGTCGCGGGGAAACTGGCCGGCGTGCGCAGCGATGAGGTGCTGCGCGGCCTTCTGTAGGTTGCGGACGCGGGTGTAGTAGCCGAGGCCTTCCCAGAGTTTAAGCACGCGTTGCTCGGGAGCAGCGGCGAGCGCGGCGAGGTCCGGCAGTTCGCGCATCCAGCGCTCCCAATACGGGATGACGGTCTTCACCTGGGTCTGCTGAAGCATGATTTCCGAAACCCAGATGGCGTAGGGGTCCAGCGTGCGCCGCCACGGGAGGTCGCGGGCGGCGGCCCCGAACCAGGCGAGCAGCGAGGGAGTGAGGGAATGCGGAATGCGGTATGCAGAATGCGGGATGCCGGAGCGCGCGGTGGCTGGTGAGCGCGGCTTGGAACTCGGAACTCGGAACTCAGAACTGGCTTGGGGGCACGGCACGCGGGCGAAGTTTGCACTCGAAACTCGAAACTCGAAACTCGAAACTCCGCGTCGTGAAACCACTGACGATGCACACGTGCAAGCTGACGGACGAGCAGGCGACCGCGCTGGACGCGCATCTCCGTGAGCACGGGTTCAAGCCGCGCACGGTGCCCTACGCGCGGTTCGCGGGGGAGAAAGACAAGCTCAACGTCGTGTTCTACGAGAGCGGCAAGCTGGTCGTCCAGGGCAAGGGCACGCAGGAGTTTGTCGAGTTCTTGCTGGAGCCGGAGATTCTCAAGCGCGCGGAGGTGGGCTACGAGGCGGTGTTGCACCCGGAGATGTTTGTCGCGCGCATCGGCGTGGACGAGTCGGGCAAGGGCGACTTCTTCGGGCCGCTCTGCGTGGCGGCGGTGTATGTGAACGAGTCAGTGGTGCGGGCGTGGCAGGACGCCGGCATCCAGGACTCGAAGAACATCGGCAGCGACCGGCGCATCGCTGACCTCGCCAAAGTCATCCGCGAAACGCCCGGCTGCCACAACGAGGTGCTCACGCTCGGCGGCGTGAATTACAACCAACGCTACCGCGACATCGGGAGCCTGAACCCGCTGCTGGCGAAGGGCCACGTGAACTCGATCCTGGCCGTGCTCGATCCGGCGCATCACCTGAACCCGCCGCCGGAGCACGCGATCATTGATCAGTTTGCGGCCACGGAGACGACCGTGGCGCGGGAGGCGAAGGCACGCGGCTTGAAGCTGAAGATTGTCCAGCGGCACAAGGCGGAGGCGGACTTGGCGGTGGCGGCGGCTTCGATCCTAGCGCGGCACGAGTTCGTCACGGGCTTGGCGAAGCTGGGCCGGGAGATTGGAGTGGAACTGCCGAAGGGTGCGTCCGCCGCCGTGGACAAGGTGGCCAAGCAGATTTTTGAGCAGCAGGGCGTCGGGGCGCTGGCGCGGGTGGGGAAGATGCACTTCCGCACGGCGCTGCGGGCGCAGGGCTTGCCGGAGCCGCCGAAGGTGGCGTGGCGCAAATGAGCGGGTGGAGCCCAAAGCCAGATTTAGTGCGTGTCCCGCGCGTTTTCCTTTGCTAGGTTGCCGCCCGACTACATGAGCCGACCGACTCGCATTTCCTACGGATTCATGGCTGGCCTGCTCGTCATTGTGGCCGTCATGGGCTTGGCCACGCCGTTGTTGACGGTGCTGTTCTCCTTCTTCCTGCTGCACGTCTTCAGTTTCAAGGGCCGCAGCAAGTCGCTGGCGGTCGCGCTGTTCCTGATCGCAGTGGCCGCCGTGTGTCTGGGCGTATTGATCTTCCTAGCGCACACTTTGGTGGCGGCTCCGGAACTGAGCAAACAACTTATCCCGAAGCTGGCGGATATCGCGGTGCACTGGGGACTCGAACTCCCCTTCAAGGATCTGGCCGGCCTGTTGGCGCTCGTCAAGACTGAGGCGCTGGAGCGCTTCGGCGTGGTGGGACTGCTCGGCACGAATCTGCTGCGGCAGGTGGCCTTCGTCGTCATTGGCATGGTGGTGGCGATCAGCCTCTACCACAACGCCGCCATCGTCATTGACCGCGACAAGCACAAGCTGAGAAATAACCTCTATTCCATCACGGCCGACGAGATCGGCCACCGGTTCGAGCTGTTCTACAAAAGCTTTCACACCGTGATGGGCGCGCAGATCATCATCTCGTCCATCAACACGGTGCTGACCGGCATCTTCCTTTTCTGGGTCGGCTTTCCGCATTGGCAACTGCTCATCGCGGTGACTTTCCTCTGCGGTCTGCTGCCCATCCTCGGGAACATCCTGAGCAACGCCCTCATCGTCAGCGTGGGGCTGACGGTGAACCCGCAGCACGCGTTGGGCGCGCTCGCGTTCCTCGTCGTCGTGCACAAGCTGGAATACTTCCTGAACAGCAAGATCGTTGGCAAACGCATCCAGAACCCGATGTGGATGACGCTCCTGGGCTTGATCCTCGGCGAGCGGCTGATGGGCGTGCCGGGCATGATCCTGGCCCCGGTCATCCTCCATTACATCAAGATGGAAATGTCGCGCCTGGCGGTCGAGAACAAGACGGAGGGAGAGACGCTGGCCGGATCTGACCGGGCGGGCGGCTGAACCGTAGCTACTCCAGCAGTCGCTCCAGATAGACCACGTCCAGCCAGCGGTCGAACTTGTAGCCCACCTGTTTGAAGTGGCCGACTTGGATGAAGCCGAACTGCGCATGGAGCCGGAGACTCGCCACGTTCGTCGCGTCAATCGCGGCGATGATGGCGTGCAGACCCTGCGCCCGCGCGGCGTCAATCAGCGGCGCGAGCAGGAGTCTTCCCAAGCCTTGGCCCCGCATGTCGGCGGCAATGTAAACCGAGTTTTCCGACGTGAAGCGGTAGCCGGGCCGGGCGTGATAGGGATTCAGTGCGCTCCAGCCCACGATGCCTCCGCTCGCGTCCTCCGCGACGAAGATGGCGTAGCCGCCACGCTCATGGTCATCGAACCACGCCTGCCGTTGCTCCAGCGTGCGCGGCTCGTAGTCGTAGGTCGCCGTCGTGGTCAGCACCGCGTCGTTGTAGATGGTGAGGATGGCCGGGCAGTCGGCGCGGGTGGCGGGGCGGAGGGTCATGGC
>JAYTIO010000408.1:0-2559 GCA_043731805.1 Pedosphaera sp.
GTTGTCCAGTCGGAGCTGTGAGGCTTTTGAGCCGGCCAATCAGGCTGAATCTGATGGTTTCGGAGACCGTCTTCGAGCTCCTTGGGAGAGTAATACCAGTCCCCGTCGTGCGGGGTGCGAACAAAGATTTCATCGGCAGGCATTGAAGACGGGTGGCTAAGCGCCTAGACTTTATGGCTGCCGATCCTTGGAGCGCAGCCGGAGGAAAAGGAGAAGTGGGGTGCTTGCAGGAGTGGCGATTTCGCGGGTTGCCCGGGATAAACCGTGCCTGGCCGCCGGAGCGGCGTCACCAATAGTTAAGCCAACAGCAAACAACAAGCACACCATGAAGAAAGAACTACTGTTCGCCGGACTCGATGTCCACGCGAAAAACATCGCCCTCGCCCTGGCCGAGGGCGGGGGCGGCGAGGCCCGTATTTACGGCACGATCCCCAACGATCTGCACGCCCTGGAGAAGGTCCTGGCCAAGCTGCGGAAGGCCCATCCCGGCGCCGAGCTGCGGGTCTGCTACGAGGCCGGACCGACCGGCTTCGTGCTGGCGCGGCGGTGCGCGCAGCTCCAGATCTCCTGCACGGTAGTCGCCCCGTCGCTGATCCCCAGCCGCTCCGGCGACCGGATCAAGACCGACCGGCGCGACGCCCTCAAGCTGGCCCGCCTGCACCGGGCGGGCGAACTGACGGCGGTGCATGTGCCCGACGCGAGCGACGAGGCCATGCGCGACCTCTGCCGCGCCCGCACCGACGCGGTGCAGGATCTGCGACGCGGCCGGGCGCAGCTTAAAGCCTTCCTGCTGCGCAACGGCTGCCGCTATACGGGCCAAAGCGCGTGGACCGAGGCCCACCGGCGTTACCTGCGCGAGCTGGTCCTGCCGCATCCCGCGCAGCGCGTGGTCCTGGAAGACGCGCTGGCCACCATCGCCGGCGCCGGGGAGCGCATCGCGCGGCTCGAAGAACAAATGGAGGCCCTGTTGATCGACTGGCCGATGCAGCCCGTGGTCGCCGCGCTCATGGGGCTGCGCGGCTTTGCGCTCGTCGGCGCCATGGTCGTGGTCAGCGAACTCGGCGGGGCCTGGCGCTTCACCCATCCGCGGCAGCTCATGGCTTACCTGGGGCTGGTCCCCACGGAAAACACCAGCGACCAAAAGCGGCGCCAGGGCGGCATCACCAAGACCGGCAACGGCCACGCCCGGTGGCTGCTCATCGAAGCCGCCCACCATTACCGGCTGCCGCCCAAGGTGAGCAAGGAACTGAGCATGCGGCAGCAGGGTCTGGGCGAAGACCTCAAAGCCTGCTCCTGGAAAGCCCAGACCCGCCTGCACAAACGCATGATGCAGTTGCTCGCCCGCGGCAAACAGCGCAACAAGGTGACCGTGGCCGTGGCCCGCGAGCTGTGCGGCTTCGTCTGGCACATCTTCCGGCTGATGGAGCCACGCCTGAGCCCCAGGAGCCACCCCGCCGCATAGGCAGAAGGGTCTCGATTATTCCGGGGGGGGAACGGCCCGAAGACCCGCCCCAAGCCACCTCATCCCGTCTCATCCCACGATCCAAGGAGGAAACCACCACCCAAACCACCCATCACTTCATCCCAACCTGAACCGAGACCGGGGTCATGGGGCGGCGGTCACGGTGATCCGATTCACGAGGGTCGTTGGAGGCGTGGAGCCGCAAGGCTCCTAATCCTCGTGCCTAGACTGTCGAGAGGATCACGGTGAACTAAAACCCAGTGTTAACCAATACACGCATATCAGCCGACCAAACCGCAGGGGACCAGACACCCGCCTGACTCGCCGCTCCTTTACCCCGGCCACGGTTCCCACAAAACCCAGCGTCACGTTACTCAGCCAAGTAATGAAAAACTCCTATTTTCCGTTTGACAACAAGGGAGCCATATCAACGACCCAAGCTCAGCGACCCGGCGCACGGGACGCAACGATTGCAACCGCGACGCTCCCGCCGGGTTCGCTGCAGCGCATGGTTAGGCGTCTCGTCTTTCAATCGGCTCTCCTGTCTCTGGGTCAAAAAGTCGAACGGTCCGATGAATGAAAGTCTGATCTAAAAGAACCAACGGTGCAAAGACATAACCGAGAACATTCGCGCGAAGAGTCCACGAGCCGTCAACCTGTCGAAACCGCTGACAGAATGTGAAACGTGGCTGCCACTGCTGAAGGTCCGACACTGAAAGCCCGCCTCCGTAGCGCACCTGTCCTGACTGCGTGAAAATGTAACCGCCAGTCAACGAAAGGACGACATACAGCAAGAGATAGACTGACAGAACTCTGAGAGCAATCTTGAGCCTCTTCTTGAGTGGTGCGCGCATAGACGCCTAACATTATTATTAAGCCCCAGTGCGTGCACGGTCTCGTGCACAGGTGATTTTTCCAAGTCCGGCTGTTACCATGTCTTTATGAAACCTGACCTGCGAATTTCTATCAAGGATTATCGCGGAAACCGGTGAATCCTGAAGTTGTTCGAAATGGAGGCAGCGTTTAAACCGCTTCAGCTTGCTAACGCCCGCGCGGTTGACGAAGTTCGGCGCCTAACGCCCGGACGTTAAAGCGGG
>JAYTIO010000409.1:0-20111 GCA_043731805.1 Pedosphaera sp.
GCCGCCCCGCTGGCCCTGTAGTGGAGACTTCGGGGCCTTCGCCCCAGAAAACCCCAGCAAATCGCCATCATCCCCTCCCGAATCCGCCAAGTAGGGCTAGCCATCGCGCCATCGTGAATTGGCCGGCTGGTCAGGTAGGGCGCGCTGGCCCCAGCGCGCCGCCGAATGCCAATGGCGGACGGCCACCCGACGGCGGGGTGAGGACACCCCGCCCTACCAACGCAGGCACGCTCTGGGACGAACTCGGCCACGTCATTGACCTGCTTCCCACCTGCCTCGAACTCGCCGGCACGAAGTTCCCGCACAGTTCAAGGAACCCACCGCCGTATGGCAGGCGTGGGCGGACAAAGTCGGTGTTGTGCCGAGGGGAGCAGTTGCCCGGCGCGAGCTACAAGCCCGGGGCGACGCATCGAAAGAAGGAAGAGGCGGTCCAACCGTAGCGGGACCGGGTAACTGTTGCTTTTTGACCACTGAAATCCCCTGCCGGGGTGGGGCAAGTTCGTTGGGAGGAGGCCATAATCGCCGGCTTTGGAACCGTTTTGCCAAAAACCACGTAAAACTCGCCTGGTTAGTCACTTGCAGCCCATATCAGTGCCCACCCAGGCGATAGCACTGCCCTCCCAAAGCATAGCAGTGCCTCCCCAAGCCGTATCAGTGCCTCCCCAAGGCATAACACCGGCTCTCCAAGCCATAGCACCGCTGCCCCAGGCGGTAACAGTGCCTCCCCAGACGATAACAGTGCTGCCTCAGAACGTATCACCGGTCCCCCAAGCCGTAACAGTCCCCACCCAGCCCGCATCACCGGGTGCCCAAAGCGTAGCAGCGGCAGCCCAGACCGTAATAGCGGACACCCAGCCGGTAACGGTGCCGGCCTCGGCGCAGCACCCGTAGTCGCAAGGCTTCAGACTGCGCGTCGGTCTGTAGTGGTGGTCTATGACCGCCGTTTGCCCAACTCGGTGCTCACAGAGCGCCGCTACAGGTTGTGATTCGCAACCTGAAGGTTGCGACTACGGGGAGCGGAGCGCCTTCCTCAGCTCCGCCAGCGTCAGGGTGTTCACCACGTCGCCCTTCGTCAGCCAGCCCTTGCGCGCGACGCCGGCACCGAGGCGGAGGTAGCCGAAGTGGTCGAGGCGGTGGGCGTCGCAGTTGACGACGCACTTCACGCCCTTGCTCCGCGCGTAGTGCCAGAGCCGCCAGTCGAGGTCGAAGCGCCACGGGCTGGCGTTCAGCTCAATCCAGGTGCCGGTCGCCGCGCACGCGTCAATCACGGCCTGCTGGTTCACGGGATACGGTTTGCGCTCCAGCAAAAGGCGGCCCGTGAGGTGGCCGAGCATGTGGACGTGGGGATTTTCCGCCGCGCGGATGAGGCGCTGGGTGTTGTCCGCCTCGTCGCTGCCCGCGACGTGCAGGCTGGCGACGACGACGTCGAGTTGCGCGAGCACGTCGTCGGGGAAGTCGAGACGTTCCTTCAAGATGTCCACCTCGGTCCCGCAGAGCAGGCGGAAGTCCGTGCCGCTGTCAGCGAGCTTTTGGTTCACGGCGGCGATGTCGGCGAGCTGTTGCGTGAGGCGCTCGGGGGAAAGGCCGTTGGCTTGGAAGCTCGCGCGCGAGTGGTCGGTGATGGCCCAGTAGCTCAAGCCCAGTTCCTCCGCGTGCGCGGCGATTTGCTCCAACGTCTCGTGGCCGTCGCTCCAGTTGGAGTGGTTGTGCAGCGAGCCGCGCAGGTCGGTCCAGTCGAGCAGGCGCGGGAGCTGGCCGGCCTCGGCGGCGGCGAACTCGCCGTGGTCCTCGCGCAACTCCGGCTCGACGTAAGCCAAATCCAGTGCGCGGAAGATGTCTTCCTCCGTGTTGCAGGGCAGGCGGAGCGCGGGGTCGCGGGTCTCCTCGGTCGAACGGAAGAGGCCGTATTCGTTGAGGCGCAAGCCGCGCGCGATGGCCCGCTGGCGCATGACGATGTTGTGCTCCTTGCTGCCGGTGAAGTAGGCGAGGGCGAAGGGATACTCCGCGTCGCTCACCACGCGCAGGTCGGCCTGGATGCCGCCCTCGACAATCACACTGGCCTTGGTGTCGCCCTTCGCGCTGACGCTGAGCACGCCGGGCTGCGTGACGAAGAACTCGATGACCTCGGCGGGCTGGCGCGAGGAGACGAGGAAATCAATGTCGCCGATGGTTTCCTTCCAGCGGCGCAGGCTGCCGGCGGTGCTGCACCGCGTCACGTCGGGATGCTGACGGAGGCTTTCGAGCATCGGCTGCGCGACGGCGAGCGCCTTGTGCAGATGGTGCTTGCTGGCGAACTGGCGCTTGAACGCGATGCCTTCGAGAATCTTCGTCTGGGTCTTCTCGCCGAAGCCGTCGAGCACGGCGACCTTGCCCGCCTTGCAGGCGGCTTCGAGCGCCTCGATGGTGTCCACGCCCAGCTCGTCGTGGAGCTTCTTCACCTTCTTGGGCCCGAGGGTCGGGATGCCGAGCATCTCGATGAGGCCGGGCGCGACGGAGGCTTTCAGCTCGTCGTAGTAGGGGAGGTTCCCGGTGGTGACGAGCTGGGTGATCTTGTCCACGAGGGCATCGCCGAAGCCCTTGAGTTCGCCGAGGCGCTGCTCGGCGACGAGTTTCTCTAACGGCTCAGGCAGGCTCTCCAGCGTGCGCGCGGCGTTCTGGTAGGCGCGGGTCTTGAAGGGGTTCTCGCCCTTGAGTTCCAGCAGCGTGCCAATCTCGGCGAGCACGGCGGCGACTTGCTCTTTGTCCATGCGGGGAAGTCTAGCGAAGGAGTCCAAAGTCCAAAGTCCAAAGTCCAAAGTCCAAGACCGCAGCCACCGGCGGGCAGGAATGAAGATTGAAACCCCCGGGGTGCTTGCCTAGCTTCGCCCCCACGCTGGCCCACGGGTCGGCTCAACTCAATTGCTCAGAACGATGAAACCACCTGTCTCGCGCCGCCGGGTCTTGGCCGCCCTCACTCTTTCCACCGGACTGCTGCTCACCGCCTGCAAAAAGCCGGACGAACCCGCGCCCGTGCCGGGCAAGCCCGGGGCCGCGCCCGCTGCCGCCGGGGTCATCAAGGTCGGCGAGTTCGCCTCACTCACCGGCAAGGAAGCCACGTTCGGCCAGTCCTCGCACAAAGGCACGTTGCTCGCCATCGAGGAACTCAACGTCGCCGGCGGTGTGCTGGGCCGGAAGTTCGAGCTCATCACCGAGGACACCCAATCCAAACAGGGCGAGTCCGCCAGCGTCGTGCGCAAGCTCATCTCGCGCGACAAGGTCATCGCCATCCTCGGCGAGGTCGCGTCGGGCCGCTCGCTCGAAGCCGCGCCCATCTGCCAGAACGCCAAGGTGCCGATGATTTCGCCCAGCTCGACGAACCCGAAGGTCACCGAGGTCGGCGACTTCGTCTTCCGCGTCTGCTTCATTGACCCCTTCCAAGGCACCGTGATGGCGCTCTTCGCCAAGAACACGCTGAAGGCCAAGACCGTCGCCGTGCTCACCGATGCCGCCGCGCCCTACAGCGTCGGGCTGGCCACCTTCTTCAAGGAGAAGTTCATCGCGGACGGCGGGAAGATTTCCGTGGAGCAGAAGTTCAGCAGCGGCGACAAGGACTTCAAAGCCCAGCTCACCGCCATCAAGGCCTCGAACCCCGACGCCATCTTCGCGCCGTGCTACTACACCGAGGCGGGCCTCATCACGCAGCAGGCGCGTCAGCTCGGCATCAACCTGCCCATCTTCGGCGGCGACGGCTGGGAAGCGCCCGAGTTGCTGCAAATCGGCGGCAAGGCGATGGACGGCACGTTCTACTCCACGCACTACTCGCCCGAGGACCAGGCCGAGATGGTCCAGACCTTCGTGAAGAAGTTCAAAGCCCGCTGGAACGGCGAAGTCCCCGACGCGATGGCCGCGCTCGGCTACGATTCCGCGCTCGTCCTCGCCGATGCCATCAAACGCGCCGGCGGCACCGACGGCCCGAAACTCCGCGACGCCATCGCCGCCACGAAGGACTTTGTCGGCATCACCGGCAAGACCACGCTCGACGCCAAACGCAATGCGACGAAGCCGGCCGTCATCATCGAGGTGAAGGACGGGAAGTTTGTTTACAAGGAGACCGTCAACCCGTAAGCCACACCGCCGCTTCCTTTTGCAACCAAGGCCAGTTATCGTCCGACCATGAGCATGACCGAAATTGAAACGGAAGTTCGCTCCATGAACCAAGCCGAGCGGCTTCGGCTCGCCGAGTTGCTCGACTTCGTCATCCACGAAAACGACCCGGAATATCAGGCAGAACTCAGCCGGCGAATTGCCCGCATGGAACGCGGCGAGGTGGTGACGTCTGAGGAGTTGATGGCGGCGCATCTGCGGCTAGTGGCCGAAGGCCGATGAACCTTCGCTACGGCTACACCGTGGATGCTGGCGTCGTGGCTTTCTTCGGCGAACAAACCCGCAAGCAGCGTGAACAGTTGGCGGCGGCGTTTGAGTCGCTCGCGGAGAACCCTTTTCAGGACGGCGAGAACCAACGAATTCAAGCCAACGAGCGCACGTTGCAGGTAACCGCGTTTCGAGGTCGTTGGGTGGTTTCGTGGTGGGTGGACCATCCGGTGCGCTTGGTTCGGATCGTTGAGGTTCACCGCCTCACTTCACTCGCGTGACAGAGTTTGCCCAACAGCTCATCAACGGCCTGTCGCTTGGCGCGATTTACGCGCTCATCGCATTGGGCTACACGATGGTTTACGGGGTGCTGCGCTTCATCAACTTCGCCCACAGCGACGTGTTCATGGTGGGGTCGTTCGCCGGCTTCTACATCGGGCGCGGGATGCCGAAGGAGTCGTTCGTGACGGGCTTTCTCGCACTCACCGGAGCGATGCTTGTGTGCGCCGTGCTGGGCGTTGTGATTGAGCGGTTGGCGTATCGCCCGCTCCGCAACCGCTCCAAACTCACCGTGCTCATCACGGCCATCGGCGTTTCCTTGCTGCTGGAGAATCTCGGCCAGTTTGTCTTCGGCGCAGCTCCGAAGGCTTTCCCCACGCTGTTCCCCGTCCACACGTTCAACGTCGCCGGCCTCGTCATCGGCTCGAACCAACTGGTCGTCCTCGTCGTCGCGCTCGGCCTGCTGGGCGCGCTGCAATACATCGTGCTGCGGACCAAGGTCGGCACCGCCATGCGCGCGGTGTCCTTCAACCCGCAGGCCGCCTCGCTCGTGGGCATCAACAACGACCACATCATCTCCTTCACCTTCGCGCTCGGCTCGGCGCTGGCAGCGGCGGGCGGCATCCTCTACTCGCTGAACTACCAGGCCATTGACCCGCTCATGGGCGTGCTGCCGGGGCTGAAGGCGTTCGTCGCGGCGGTGCTCGGCGGCATCGGCAACATCCCCGGTGCGGCGCTCGGCGGTCTGCTCATCGGGGTGATCGAGACCTTCGTCAACGGCAGCCGCTTCAGCACCTTCACCGACGCGATTGCCTTCGCCATCCTCATCGGCATCCTACTCTTCCGCCCGGCGGGCTTGCTGGGGAAAATGCAGGTGGAAAAAGTTTAGCCACAGATACACACAGATTGAACACAGACAGGGATTTTCATAAGGAAGGCAGGCAGGCAGGAGATACTGCCATCTCACTCCTCCTGCTTTCCTGCCCTCCTTATCAATCCCTGTTTTCCCATCTGTGTTTTATCTGTGTTCCATCTGTGGCTCAGAAGAAATGATTCCTCGCTCCCAAGTCGTCCTCCTCTCCGCCATCGCCGTGGCCGGTCTGCTCGCCGCTTGCGCGTCGCGCATTGATGACTACTTCGCGCTCATCATCTCGAACATCGGCATCAACATCATCCTCGCGGTCAGCCTGAACCTCATCAACGGCTACACCGGGCAGTTCTCGCTCGGGCACGCGGGCTTCATGGCGGTGGGAGCTTACTCGGCAGCGGCCATCACCATGTTCGGCGCGCCGAAGTTCGCGCCCGGACTTACGGCGGGCGCGGGCGTTCACCTGCTCTTCCCGCTCGCGCTGGTGGGCGGCGGACTCGCTGCCGCGCTGGCGGGCGTGCTCGTCGGTGCGCCTTCGCTGCGGCTCAAGGGCGACTACCTCGCCATCGTCACGCTGGGCTTCGGCGAGATCATCCGCGTCCTCTTCCGCAACGTGGACTCGCTCGGCGGCGCGCTGGGGCTGAACGGCATCCCCGCCTACACGAACCTGTTCTGGGTCTATGCCTTCGCCGCGCTGACGGTCTATGTCGTCGTCAGTCTGGTGAACTCGACCTACGGCCGCGGCTTCCTCGCCGTGCATGACGACGAGATCGCCGCAGAGGCGATGGGCATCAACACGACGCGCTACAAGATCACCGCGTTCGTCGTCGGCGCGTTCTTCGCGGGCGTGGCGGGCGGGCTGTATGGGCACTCGATCCTCACCATCGCGCCGACGGGCTTCGACTTCATGCGCTCCATCGAGATCGTGGTGATGGTCATCCTCGGCGGCATGGGCAACACGATGGGGGTCATCATCGCCGCCGTGCTGCTAACGCTGCTGCCGGAGGGCCTGCGAATGCTCTCCGGGGTGGATGTGCGTCTGCCCTTCTCCGCGCCGTTCAACAACCTCAAGTGGATCGCCGACACGCGGATGATCATCTACTCGTTGCTGGTGATCGTGCTGATGCTCGCGCGCCCGCAAGGTCTCTTCTCGTGGGGCAAAGGCAACGCGGGAAAGTCTAACATCTGACTCCGCTGGCGACGAGTCGGGGAGACAATCTGCGGAACGCAAACCACTGCGTCGGGCGCTGAATCCCTGGGTCACTCTGCCCGGATAACTCTCAGCGCGGGCGCGGGCGTGGCGGGCAGGAGTTCGGCGGCTTTCAGCAGCCGGCAGAACTCCTTCTTGGTGACCACTTGGAGCGTGCCGCCTTTGCTGGCCGGGCTGGCCGTGGACTTGTATTCCACCGCGAGTCGTTCCAACCGCGTGATGCGCAGGAACTGGTCGCCCAGTTTCCAGACCTGGCCTTGTTGGAGTTTGAGCGACTTGGACATGGGAGCTGGGAGGAGTTGGGCGGTAGGTGGGCAACCAATCTGTCCCTCCCGGATTTCATCTCGGGAGGGACAGTCGAGCGGACGGCTACTTCTTCTTGGCCGCCGACTTGGCGACCACGGCCTGCTGCTTCTTCTGCGTGGCACTGGTGGCCTTGGTCTCCTTCTGCGTGGACTTCTTCTGCGTGGCCTTGGGGGATTTATCGCCCATGATGTTTTTGTTGGTTACTGCGGTTGACTCGCCAACGGCATATTCGTTTCTCCGCTGGCGGCAGCATCATGCGGGTCGGCAGGGCCGCTGCAACTGTGAATACTGCGCCACCACCGCTTTCGCGGAGTGGGCTCACCGCGAATCGGCGGTGGACAAAAGCAAACCGCCGCGCGGTTCCGGGAACCACGCGGCGGTTGCCGCAAAAAAAAGCCCCACCATTGCCGTGTGAAAACCGTTCCTGTTGAACTGCGATAGAAACAGGTGGGGCCGAATCAGCGGGTTATGCCTTCCAGTGAAGGCCTGACAGCCGCCGTTGAAGTTAAGGCCCCAAGATTTGTTAACTTACGGTTCAAGGACTTGGCTTCCGTAGCACGAACAGGGCAGGGCAAATCGAAAATCGCTTTTGAAAGAACCGCTCGGCGTTACTTGCGTTTCGCTCGCGCGTTGCTAAGTGGAGTATCGGCGGTGCGCGGAATCGCTCAAGGAATTTAGTTTTTTCTGCGGTGGTTTATTCTGGGCGGAACGCGGCGGCTGGCAAAGTTAATGCCTTCGCTGCCGCGCCTGCATCGGCTCTGCGATGTGTGCCTCCATCCGGGAAACTTCGTGCCTCAGCGGCGGGCTTGCGTTATGCACTGCGCATGAGTGTGCCGCGCCAGATCCGCAACGTCGCGCTGGCCGGCTTCATGGGCGTGGGCAAGTCGTCCGTGGGCCGGTTGGTGGCCGCCGAACTACAGTTCGAGTTCGTGGACACGGACGAGGTCATCGAAAGCCGCACGGGGGTAAAGGTGAGCGAGATCTTTGCGCATCACGGCGAGGCAGCGTTCCGTAAGTTCGAGCGCGAACTGGTCGCGGAGATGACCGCGTGGAGCGGGCGCGTCATCTCGACGGGCGGCGGTTTGATCCTGAATCCCGAGAGCCTCGCCAGTCTGAAAACTCACGCGCTCGTGGTCTGCCTCTGGGCCACGCCGGACACGATTTACCAGCGCACCAAGCACCAGACGCACCGCCCATTGCTCCAGGCACCCGACCCGCTGGCGAACATCCGCGCGTTGCTCGCCGCGCGCGAGGCGGCCTACAAACAGTCCGATGTGCTCGTGAACACGGAGCAGCGCTCGCTAAAGGAAATCGCCCAGCATGTGCTGCACAATTTCCGCGCGGCCCTGCACACCCCGCCGCGGTTGTGAAGGAGTTGCTCCGCCAGCGCGCCCGTGAGCTGGGGTTTGATGACTGCCGGTTCACCACCGCCGTGGCGCCGGACCACCGAGAACATTTCCACCGCTGGCTCGCCGCCGGTCAGCACGGCGAGATGGGCTGGCTGGCGCGCAATGCACCCAAGCGCGTGGATCCGGAGCTGGTGCTGGCCGGGGCGCGGAGCGTCATCTCGCTGGCCGTGAGCTACGCGAGAACGAGGGAAGTGATCAGTGACGGGGCCGCGCCAGCCTCACTGAACACTGGCCTCGTCGCCCGCTACGCGCGTTTCGCGGACTACCACGAAGTGCTGGCCGCACCGCTGAAGGAGCTCGCCGCGTCCGTGGACCAGGCCGGGGGCGCAGGCACCCGCACACTCTGGTATGTGGACACCGGCCCACTGCTGGAGCGCGACCTCGCGCAGCGCGCCGGCCTCGGCTTCGCGGGCAAGCACACCAACCTCATCAGCCGGCGGTTGGGCAACTGGTTCTTTCTCGCCGAGATTCTCACCACGCTGGAGCTGGCACCGGACGCGCCGGAGAAGAACCGTTGCGGCTCCTGCACGCGCTGCATCACCGCCTGTCCCACGCAGGCCATCACCGCGCCGTTCCAGCTCGATGCGCGGCGCTGCATCTCCTACCTAACCATCGAGTTGAAGGGGGCCATCCCGGTCGAGTTGCGGCCCGCCGTGGGCAACCGCATCTACGGCTGCGACGATTGTCTCGCCGCCTGCCCGTGGAACAAGTTTGCGCAGGCCGGCAGTCTGATGCAGGCGCACGCGCGGACGGACCTCGCACAACCGGACTTGCTGGAGCTGCTCGCGCTGGATGACGCGGGCTTCAAACGCCGTTTCACCGGCACGCCGATCCTGCGCACGAAGCGGCGCGGCTTCTTGCGCAACGTCTGCGTGGCGCTGGGGAACGTCGGGGACGCTACGGCCCTGCCCGCCTTGGAACGCGCCGCCGCTGACCCGGAGCCACTCATCGCCGAGCACGCGCGCTGGGCCATCGGGCAAATCCGCGCGCGCCGGCTGGCCGGCTAATCGAGCCAGCTACTGGCCTTGAGCCAGCCGAACAGGAGGAGGCACAAATTGAGCGCGAGGAAGAGCAGGGCGGTGTTGCAGAGGATGACCGCCGTCGCCTTGTAGTTGTCGCGCCACCGGTGCAAGCGTTCTGGAGGCGCAGTCTTCATGCGGGGCCGGGCTACTTCCGCGCGAAGATGCGGTTGGCCTCCTCCAGCGTCTCCTTCGACCCGATGTCATACCAGATGCCCGGGACGGTCCAGGTGAAGACCGGCGTGCGCGGGTAGAGCCACTGGATGAGGCGGCCGGGCTGGTCCGGGTTGTTGCCCTCGGCCAGGTATTGGGCGACGAGCGGCAGGGTGGCGCGTGGGTAGTAGTAGAGCGCGATGCCGATGAGCGTGCTGGCTGGCTGCGCGGGCTTCTCCTTGAAGTCGGCGATGACCCCGTCGCGGCTCACGGCGACGACACCGTAGTGCTTCGCCGCCTCGATGCTGTTCACGTCGTAGAGGCCGAGCACGGGCGCATTCTTCGCCCGGCAGAATTCGCCGAACGCGCCCAGCTTCTCGCTGAACAAATTGTCGCCCGCCACCACGATGAGGTCGTCATCCACGCGCTCGCGCTGGAGCACGAGGTTCAAGTCGCCGATGGCCCCGAGCTTGTTCGAGTCATCGGTGGAGCCGTCGTTGATGATGGTGAAGGGGAAGGGCGCGCGCTGGCTGTAGTCATCGGCCCACCGCTGCATGTGCCCGGCGAACTTCGCGTTCGTCACGACATACACCCGGTCAATCCCGGCGATGGGCGCGAGGTTGTCCATCACGTAGTCAATCATCGGCTTGCCCGCCACGGGCAGCAGGGGCTTGGGCTGGGTCAAGGTGAGGGGATAAAGGCGCGTCGCGTAACCGGCGGCGAGAATGAGGACTTTCATCGCGCAGGGTTGTAGGCGGAATGCCCGGCCGTGTCAAAATCTAGCCGTGGCGCGGGCGGCAGCGGGGCCTCCTCCGCGCCAACTTCAGTGGATAAATCGAAAACGGCACTTGCCAAGCAGCGGGTCGTTTGTATTCTACGCGCCCTTTGACATGAAAACGGACATCCATCCGAAATACGAAGCCGCCGAGTTTCGTTGCGCCTGCGGCAACGTGATTACCACCCGTTCCACCCGTAAGACTGTGCTCTTGGGCCTCTGCAACGCCTGTCACCCGTTCTATACGGGCCAGCAGAAGTTCGTGGACACCGCCGGGCGCGTGGACAAATTCCAGCAGCGCGCCGCCAAGACGCTGGCCGCCCAGGCCGCCGTGGCTGACGCCGCCGCCGCCAAGAAAAAGAAGAAGTAGCTTTCCGCCGCGCCCTCGCCCGCCGGGTTCACGCCCGGCGGGCGATTGCTTTTTTGAGGCGAGTTGAAAGCTGAAAGCTGAAAGTTGAGAGTAGCTTCCGAGCCCCCGCAGCAACTCCCAAACTCTCAAACTCTCCTCAACCTCCCCATGGAACTCCGCCCGCATATCGAGAGATTCAACCGCCGCTTCGCGGAGGTGGAGGCGAACTTGAGCGACCCGAAGGTCTTCGACAATCAAACGCGCGCGCAAGAGCTGGGGCGGGAATACGCGCGGCTCAAGGGCCTTGTTGCCACCGGCGCGGTGTTTCTCAAAGCACAGCACGACCTCGCGGAAAACCGCGCGCTGCTCGCCGCCGAAGCGCCGGACTCCGAACTGGCGCTCATGGCCAAGGAGGAAATTGCCCGGCTCGAAGCCGACCTTCATCGCCTCACGCTCGAGGTCCAGCGCGGCGTCCTGCCGCCGGACGTGACCGACTCGCGCAACACCATCGTCGAGATCCGCGCCGGGGCGGGCGGGGCGGAGTCCGCGCTCTTCGCCGCCGACCTCTACCGGATGTTCACCCGCTACGCCGAGACGCAGGGCTGGAAGATTGATCCGATGGATTCCAGCCCATCGGACTTGGGCGGCATGCGGGATGTCACCTTCGGCATCATCGGGCAGGACGTTTACAAGCGGCTCAAATACGAGAGCGGCGTCCACCGCGTCCAGCGCGTGCCCGCCACCGAGGCGCAAGGCCGCATCCACACCAGCACCTGCACCGTCGCCGTGCTGCCGGAGGCCGAGGAGGTGGACATTGAGATCCGCCCCGAGGACCTCGAGATCCAGGTCTGCCGCGCTGGCGGCCACGGCGGCCAGGGCGTCAACACCACGGACTCCGCCGTCCGCATCTTCCACAAGCCCTCCGGCACCGAGGTCCGGTGCCAGGACGAGCGTTCGCAGCACAAGAACAAGGCCAAGGCCATGAAGGTGCTCCGCTCCCGCCTGCTCGAACGCAAGATCGCCGACGAGAAGGCCAAGTATGAAGCCCAACGCAGCTCCCAAGTCGGCACCGGCGAGCGCAGCGAGAAGATCCGCACCTACAACTTCCCGCAGAACCGGGTGACCGACCACCGCATCGAGTTGACCCTCTACAACCTCGCCAACGTCATCGAGGGCGACCTCGACGGCATCATCGAACCGCTGATGAACCACGACCTCGAGCAGAAGCTCGCAGCGCTGCCAACGTAAGCCGGAAGCAGTGAGCAGTCGGCAAAGGTTCCGCCACGGCCTCCGCGCTGGCGCGGCCCTGCTGGCCAGAGCTGAGGTTTTCCCTTAAAGACAAGTCCCGGGAGTTGCGCCAGTCTGTCGCCCTCGCCGGGCTGGGACCGGCTTCATTGTCATGGTTTATTTCACCATCTATCTCAAGAACCTCAACAACAGCACCGGCTATGTGGACACCGCACTGGCGGATGATCAGTTGATGCGCGACTACCTCCAGTTCCTCGACATTGGCGTGAAGGCGCACCGCGCCTACGCAGTGGTGGATGGCTCGGCCCACGCCACGCCGGTGGGCATCTTCGCGGTAAACCTCTCCGACGTGGCGGCCATCTCCGCCACAGTGCCTCAGTCTGAACCGGCCTTGGAATCCCCCATGGCCCCGGAACCCGCCGCCGCGCCCGCGCCGCAGGGTTAGCGCGCGTCATGCGTCCGCCTGCTAGCCAGCCAGCAACGCCCCCGGCCCGTCCGGCTGGCGCCCCCATCCATCCCCTCGCCGCTGGCCTGCTGGTCTTCGTGGACAACCTCTGGATGCTGGCGGACTGGAACGCCGTCACTTGGCTGCTCACCGTCCCGCTCAGTTTCCTCTCCGTCGCCTTGCCGACCGTTCTTATCCAGCGCTTCCTCCACCGCGATGGCTGGGGCAAATCCCTCGGCAAGGGCCTGCTGCTGGGCGTGATCGCGGGCGTGCCGACTGCCGTGACGGGAACCCCCGTGGGCCTCGCCCTCCTGACGTGGGCGGGTATCCTGCGGGCAAAGGGAGCCATCGCCCCGCAAGCGCTGGTGAATGAGCCGCCGCCCATTCCAATCGAAGCCGAGATAATCTCCACAGCGCCGCCCATCCCACCGCCTCCCCATGCCAGCAACCCCGCCGCCGCCGCCCGCCCCGCCCCTTCCCCCGCGCCGCATTGAACCGTGGTGGGTAAAACTTGTCATCGTCCTGCTCCTGTGCGGAACCATTCTCCTCGCGATCAAGATGGTGCTCGACGGTGTGGGTGGTATCGCCTCGAAGTTCCGCCAAGGGCACATCACCGAGACCTTCACCTCCGCATTGCCCAAAGTGGACCGCACGCCCGGTGGCAACCTTGAACTCGCCACCGCCACCGCCACCGAGACGCTTACGCACACAGACGTGCAACCCAGATTTTTCGATATGATTGACCGGGGCAAGACCGTCTCCGAGATTTCCGTGCCCGTGACTTACCGCTTCCACCTCCAGCTCCGCGACCGGTGGCAGCTCGACGTGGTCGGCAACACCTGTGTCGTCCGCGCCCCCGCCATCCGGCCCAGCCTGCCGCCCGCCATCCACACTGAAGGAATGCAGAAACGCTCCGAGTCCGGCTGGGCGCGCTTCGACGCCCGCGAGCAGATGGCCGAGCTGGAACGCACCCTCACCCCGCGCCTCACCCGTCACGCCGGCGACCCGCGCCGCCTCGCCCTCGTCCGCGAGGAATGCCGCAAGACCGTCGCCGAGTTCGTGCGCGACTGGCTGCTGCGCGAGGACCACTGGCGGCACGACCGCTTCTCCAGCATCAAGGTCGTCTTTGCCGATGAGCCAGACGCGAAACCAGAGCTTGCGCCGCCCGTCATCACTTTGAAATAGTCCGCACACGTAATAAACATGAGCACTGTTCCGCATCTCCCCGTTCTCCGGTTGGGCCGCAACTACGAGTCCCTCGACAAGTTCGAGGTCAAAGACCACAAGACCGGCGAGGTGAAGGCCCTCGTCTCCAACGTCAACGCCGGCATCGTCCGCCGCGATCTCGCGAAGCTCGATTCCGCCCGCGCGGCCTTGAAGAAGTTCACCTGCGCCGAGCTGATGGAGATGTCGGCGAAGGCCGGCGAGCACTTCCTCAACGGCACGTTGCCGCTCGGCGACCAGGGGCACACGCAGTCCGCGCAGCAATACATCGAGACCCTGAGCTGCACCAGCGGCCTGCCGTGGAACATGGTCCAGCGCAACATGGCCAAGGTCCACTTCGCGCTGACGAACATGAAGTTCGTCCTCAACGGCCTCTCGCGCGGGCTGGACTTGGGCATCCTCGACAAAGGCACGGGCGAGCAGTTCGGCACCAAGCTGAGTTACTTCCCCACCTGCAACGCGCTCGGGTTGGTCATGCCCAGCAACTCGCCGGCGGTGAACTCGCTGTGGATTCCCGCCATCTCGCTCAAGACGCCCGTCATCATCAAGCCGGGCAAGGAAGAGCCGTGGACGCCTTACCGGCTCATCCAGGCGTTCATCGCGGCGGGCGTGCCGGCGGAGGCGTTTGGCTTCTACCCGACCGATCACGAAGGCGCGGGCGAGATTCTCAAGAGCACCGGCCGCGCGCTCATTTTCGGCGACAAGAACACGATGGCTCAATACGCCAACAACCCCGCCATCCAGCTCCACGGGCCGGGTTGGAGCAAGTTCCTCATCGGCGACGACTGCATCGAGCACTGGCCCGACTACATCGACGTCATCGCCGGGGCCATCTCCGACAACGGCGGTCGCTCCTGCATCAACGCCTCCGCCGTGGTCGTGCCGAAATACGCCGCGGAGATCGCCGACGCGCTCGCGCAGAAGCTCGGGCCGTTCACCCCGACGCGCGCGGAAGACCCGAACGCCAAGCTCTCCGGCTTCGCGAACCTCAAGATGGCGGACTTCATTGACGCGCAGATTGACGACGCCTTGAAGACGCCCGGCGCGACCGACGTGACGGCCAAGTATCGCAACGGTCCGCGCAAGGTGGTCTTCGAGGGTGGCACCTACATGAGGCCGACCATCGTCCACTGCGACAGCTTCGCGCACCCGCTGGCGAACAAGGAATTCCTCTGCCCCTACGCCAGCGTCGTGACCTGCCCGCAGTCGGAGATGCTGCACAAGATTGGCTACACGCTGGCCGCGAGCGTCATCACGAAGGACCAAGCGTTCATCGAGGCGGTGACGGACTTCGCGGAGATTGACCGGCTGAACATCGGCCCGGTCTCGACGATGAAGATTTCGTGGGACCAACCGCACGAGGGCAACATGTTCGAGTTCCTCTGGCAGCGCCGCAGCATCGAGCGCGCGTGGTGAGCTGAACCTCCCGCTCCTCCATGCACGAGGAAGCCCAGCGCCACCTGTCCCAGGCTGACCGCGTGCTTGCGCGGGTCATCCGTGAGGTTGGGCCGTGCACCATCCGTCCGCGCCGGAGCTGCCCGCCGTTCCAGTCTCTCGTGCAAGCCGTCGCGCACCAGCAGCTCAACGGCACGGCGGCGCAGACCATTCTCAAGCGCTTCATCGCGCTCTTCCCCGGGACCAAGTTTCCATCGCCGGAACACATCCTCGCCGCGACCGACGAGCAACTGCGCAGCGCCGGCCTGTCCCGTGCCAAGGCCGCCGCGATCAAGGACATCGCCCTCAAGACCACCACTGGCCACGTGCCGACGCGCCGGGACGCCGCACGACTGACGGATGCGGAACTGGTCGCGCGGCTCACGGAGATTCGCGGCGTCGGGCCGTGGACCGTCGCGATGTTCCTCATCTTCACGCTGGGCCGGCGGGACGTGCTGCCGGTGGGGGACTACGGCGTGCGCTGCGGCTTTGCCAAGGCTTACGGCTGGAAGGAGCTGCCCACGCCGAAGGAACTGCTGGCTGAGGGCGAGCGTTGGCGGCCCTACCGCTCCATCGCCGCGTGGTATATGTGGCGCGTGCTGGACGCGAAGTGACCGCGTGGATAAATCCTTGAACAGCCCCAATCCTGGGCCAGTCTCTCTCCGCACATGACTTCCGTAGGCCACGTTTTCGCCCCCGCCGAGCGGTTTGATTTCGTGCCCCGCACCCGGCTCGTGTTCGGCGCGGGCACCGTCGCGCGCGTCGGCGAACTGGCGGCGGAACTCGGCGGCCGACGCGTCCTGCTCGTCACCGACCCCGGCCTCGTGAAGGCCGGCCACGCTGCCCAAGTGCAGGAGTCGCTCGCCAAGGCCGGCCTGCACGTCAGCGTCTTCGACCGCGCGAAAGTGAACCCCACCACCCGGTGCGTGGACGAATGTGTGGCGGTCGCGGCGGCGGAGAAAGTGGATTTGCTCGTGGGCCTGGGCGGCGGCAGCTCGATGGACACGGCCAAGGGCTGCAACTTCATCCTGACCAACGGCGGGCGGATGCAAGACTACTGGGGCGTGGGCAAGGCGAAGTTGCCCATGCTGCCGCTCATTGCCATCCCCACCACCGCCGGCACGGGCAGCGAATGCCAGTCCGCCGCCCTCATCGCCGACGAACTGACGCACATGAAGATGGCCTGCCTCGACCCGAAGGCCGCCGCGCGCATCGCCATCCTCGACCCCGCGCTCACGGTCTCGCAGCCGCATCGCGTGACGGCCTGCACGGGCATTGACGCCCTCGCCCACGCCGTCGAGACCGCTGTGACCACGAAGCGCAACCCGCTCTCGCAGATGTATTCGCGCGAGGCGTTCCGGCTGTGTGTCACCAGCCTGCCGCAAGTCCTGAAACATCCACGGGACTTGGAGGCCCGCGGGCGGATGCTCCTCGGCGCGGCCTACGCGGGCATCGCGATTGAGAACTCCATGCTCGGCGCGGCGCACTCGATGGCCAACCCGTTGACCGCGCACTACGACATCGTCCACGGCCAGGCCGTCGGCATGATGTTGCCGGCCATCATCCGCTTCAACGCGGAGGACCCCGCCGCGCTGCGGTGCTACGCCGAACTCGCCTCCGGCCCCGAGCTGGCCACCGTGAAGGGCGGCCTGACGACCGCGCTCGAGGCGTTGCTCGCTCGCTTGGAATCGCTGCTCAACCTCGCCGGCTTTCCGCGTTCGCTCTCCGACTGCGGCGTCGAGCCGCCGAAAATCACGGTGCTCGCCGAGGAGGCTGCGAAGCAGTGGACCGCCAAGTTCAACCCCCGCCAGCTCGAGGTCGCGGACTTCGTCGGCCTTTACGAGTCGGCCTTCAACCGCCGCAGCGACGGGGACTTGGTGTGAGTGTTGGCCGCCGAATCGCAGCGCAGGCGGCCACGGCGAAGCCGCTCGCGGCCGTTTACTATTCGCTCTTCGCTATCCTCTCCGCCCCCGCCGCCGTCCCCGCCCCGGAGTTCCTCTTCCCCGCCGGCGGTAAAGTCGGCGCGACCGTCAGCGTCACCGTTGGCGGCAAGCTCGACGGCTGGCCCGTGGGCGCGTGGACCGACCATCCCGGACTGGTTTTCAAGGCGGCGACCAACAGCGGCGCCTACTCCGTGAGCATCGGCGCGGGTGTGCCGCCGGGACCGCATCTGGTGCGTTTCTACAATGGGGACGGCGCGGCGGAACCGCGCGCCTTCGTCGTTGGCACGCGGGCGGAACTCCTGGAGGTCGAGCCGAACGACGACTTCCGCCAAGCGCAGCGGCTGGCCAATCCCGCCGTCGTCATCAACGGCCGACTCGAGAAGGCCGGCGACGTGGACAGCTTCTCGCTCGCCGCCACCCCGGGGCAGTGGCTGGTCGCCGCCGTGGACGCCTATGCGCTGGGCAGCTCCGTGGACCCCGTGGTGCAAATCCTCGACGAACGCGGCGTGCGCGTGGCCTTCAATCACGACACGCACAACCTCGACCCGCTCGTCGCCTGGCGCGTCGAACGCGCGGGCACTTACACCGTGCAGGTGCTCGGCTTCGCCCACCCGCCCGCCTCGGATGTCGCGGCCAAAGGCAGCCCGGCTTACGTCTATCGCCTGACGGTTACGACCGGGCCGTTCGCCCGCTCCGCCTTCCCGGCGGGCGTGCAGCGCGGGAGCAAGACCCCGCTCCACTTGCTCGGCTGGAACTTGACCCAAGCCACGCAAACCGTGGACGCCTCCCGCGCGCAACCCGCCGACACGTTGCTCTTCCTCCCCGCCGCGCCCACCGGCGACCCGCTCTGGCTCGACCTGGCCGACGGCATCGAACTCACCGAGGTGGAGCCGAACAACACGGCCACGAACGCCCAGCCCGTCATGCTGCCCGCGACGTTGAACGGGCGCATCGGCCAACCCGGTGATGTGGACCGCTTCACCTTCGCCGCGAAGAAGAACGACCGCTTCAGCTTTCAGGTGCGGGCTGCCGCAGTTCATTCACCACTCGCCGCTCGCCTGCGCGTGGAGGACACCAACGGCGTCTCGCTCGCGCAGGCCGAGGGCGGCGATGGCACCGACCCGCGCCTGGCCTGGACCGCGCCGGCGGACGGTAATTTCATCGTGGCGGTCAGCGATATGTATGGGCAGGGCAGTGCGGACCACGTCTATCGCCTCGCCACCGCGCCGGCCCCGCCGCACTTCACCGCCACGCTGCCGACGCACGCCTTCTTCGTGGAGAACGGCAAGACGAACGAAATCAAAGTCACGGTCACGCGCGTCGAGGGCTTCAAGGAGAAGCTCGCCCTCAGCGTGAAAGGCCTGCCCGAAGGCGTCACCGCTCGGCCCGTCGTCGTGCCGGACAAGAGCGGTGAAGTGAAACTCGAACTCGTGGCCACTGCGGACGCGCAGGCCGCCAGCGGCCCATTGGAAATCCTGATCTCCGCCCCCGAGGTGCGTCCGCCTCTGAGCCGCGCGGCGACCTTCAGCCTGCGCGGCACCGAAACGCGCGGCGACCGCCTCATCAACGATGGCCATGTCGCCTGGCTCACGGTGGCAAACAAGCCTGCGCCCCCGCCGGTGCCGAAGAAGAAGAAGTGAGCGGGCGGAGTGGTCCCCCCGTCCGCAGCGGCAATGAATGGAATAAGGGGTTCGGGTTTTCCACGGCGCTCGGCGGGCGCAGCCCCGCTCCGGGAATCTCCGAGCTTTACGGAATCCTCCGCCGGAATAGATTGCCGCCACGATGAACCCACCCGAAGAGAAGCGCTTCGCCGGACTGCTCAACGAGGAACTCCAGGCGCTGGAGCACACGGCCAAGATGCGGCGCTTCCCAGCCGGCGAAACCATCTTCCGCGCGGGCGACCCGGGCGACGGCTTCTACCTTGTCGAGACGGGCCGCGTCATCATCTCCGCCGTCGTTGGCAAGGAGTCGCGCCCGCTGGCGACCATCTCAGCCGGTGAGTTCTTCGGTGAGATGGCCCTGCTGGATGAGGCCCCGCGATCTGCCACCGCCACCGCCGAGATCGAGACGCGGGCCTTCTGCATCGGACGCGAGGAACTGCTGGCGCTGCTGGAGCAACGGCCCCAACTAGCCCTGCACCTCATCCGCGAGTTCAGCCAGCGCGTCCGCGCGTTGAACCAGAAATACATTGATGAGATCCTCCAGGCCGAGCGCCTCGCGATGGTGGGCCGCTTCGCGCGCACCATCGTCCACGACTTCAAGAACCCGCTCAACGTCATCGGCCTCGCCGCCGAGATGGCCGGCATGGACCACGCCACGCCCGAGATGCGCAACCACGCCCAGGTGCGCATCTCTCGGCAGGTCGCGCGCATGACCACCATGCTCAACGAGCTGCTGGACTTCACCCGCAACACCAGTTCCCAACTCGTCCTCGCCTCCGTCAGCTACGCCGAGTATGTCGGCGCGCTGGGCGAGGAGCTCGGGGCGGAAATCGCCGAGCGCGGGATGCAGTTGCGCGTCGAGTCGCCGCTGCCGGTGGTCGGCGTGTCGGTCGATCCGCAGCGCCTCTCGCGGCTCTTCTACAATCTGGTCAACAACGCCGTGGAAGAGATGAAACCCAGCGGCCTCATCACGATCCGGGCCTACACCCGCGACGGCGAAGTGGTAACGGAGGTGGAGGATTCCGGCCCGGGCATCGCGCCCGAGATGGCCCAGCGCCTCTTCGAGCCCTTCGCCACGCATGGCAAGCAGCACGGCACCGGCCTGGGCCTCTCCATCTGCAAGAAGATCGTCGAGGACCACGGCGGGAAAATCTCCGCGCGCAGCGAGCCGGGCAAGGGCGCGACGTTTGTCTTCACCCTGCCGCTGGCGCGGTGAAGCGGTTCCGAGTTCGGCGTTTTGGGTTCTGAGTTGGCGGTGGTTGGTTTGCGCGAGGAGGTGGTGGCTGAGGCCGGTGAAAAGCGCCAGCGGGCGGGCGCAGTCTAAGACGCGGCCCAGCCTTAACCCTACTTGGCGGATTCGACCCTCCTTTCGAGTATTTTCGGGGGTGGCTCGTGCTGATTTGCCAATGATTCGCCACTTGCCTGCAGCCAAAGTGCT